>NZ_JBSRVI010000048.1:0-10687 GCF_055134445.1 Arcticibacterium sp. | reverse complement strand
GTACAACCCTATTGTATGATGTATTGGAGAATAGTAATGGATTTTATCAGAGATTTAAACTTAATCATCATAGCTGTGCTAATTTCCTTTAATTGTCTAATTTTTTGTACTTTAAAACTTATAACGATTTCCCAACATATAATCCGGGTTAAATATCAATACAGTGAGTCGCCAGGTGGACATACATGGATGGTTTGGCGAAAGAATTTATGGGATTTGGCTCCTTTACTTTTCAAATAGGAATATCATATGAAAAAACATACAATCATTATGGTAATGCTTCTGATGTCTATGGCATCAGCATCATTAGCTCAAACGTCACAAGTCTTAGAATATCTTAAGGGTATTTCTGGCGAGAGTACACTTGCTGGACAGCATAATAGAGAGCCGAATGCTAAGCCTGCCAGATGGACAGCATTTATAAAAGAGACTACAGGAACGTATCCTGCACTATGGAGTGGTGACTTTTTATTTCAACAAGGAAATATAGATAATAGATGGACCTTGGTGCATGAAGCCAAAAAGCAATGGGATAATGGAGCCGTCATTAACATAATGTGGCATGCTTGCCCGCCAGACCAAGGTGAGCCATGCGGATGGGATCCAGGTTTACTCAATGCTCAGCTAGATGATGCCCAATGGAAGGAATTGCTAACGGATGGATCTGCCCTAAATGAAACTTGGAAAGCTAGAATGGACGACATTGCGGTTTATCTACAGTACCTAGAAGACAACGACGTCGAAGTCCTTTTCAGGCCATTGCATGAAATGAATCAAGGTAAGTTTTGGTGGGGTGGGAGACCAGGCCCAGAGGGTACAGCTCAGCTTTACCCTCTTATTCATGATTACTTTACCAATGTAAAAGAGCTCTCTAATTTGATTTGGATATGGGATATGCAAGACATGAGTAGAGATTTTGAGGACTATAATCCAGGAGGAGCATATTGGGATGTATTTGCTTTTGATGTTTATGATAAGGGATTTGATGCTTCTTGGTATAATTATATACTACCAATAGTAGGAGATAAACCAATGGCAATAGGGGAATGTTCCGTTTTGCCCAGCCCTGAAATGTTATCTGCTCAGCCCAAATGGGTTTTCTTTATGAGTTGGGCAGAACTGGTGAAGGAATCGAATACGGTAGACGAGATAAAAACTTTGTATAAACATCCACGTATTATTACCCGTGATGAAATGCCAGGTTGGAAATAATTAGTTTATTTCGAAATGGCATATTCTTAGATTTTTGTAGAAACTGAAAACTTTAGCAAACCCTTACATTGATGTAGGGTTTTCTTTATATAAACGTTCCAGTGAAAGGATGTCTCAAAATTGAATTGCTGATGACAAGCATTTTGCTTCATTTTAAAGTAAATAAAAGATACAATATATCATCCCTAAATTAAACCCCGAATGGCATAATACGGCTCCCCATATAGTGCCTGTACGTTTTCTCATTTGGAAAAATAGTAGGCTGACCAAAAACATGGACACCGTCCAAAGTAGGGCTGGAATGGCATAGAAATCCCAAGCTTCGTTGATGAATACCAAACCAAAGTGAGAAATATGTGTAAGAGCAAAAGCGGAACTGTCAATGATGGAGGCTTTGGTATCTCCTAAAGATTTGGCGAAGCTGGTGTGAATCAAACCTCTGAAAAATAATTCTTCACCTATTGGGCTGACGAGCATCCCCGTAGCAGCCATGATAAGAAACAAGGTTTTTTTGTCTGGAGCAGAGATAACTTCAGGGATTTTGTAAGATTTGCCTATGTAGGCGTACCAGTTTTCATAGGAGTTGCCGTATAAACTTATTCCTAAATAGTGCAGAAGAAGGCTAAATACAAGACCAAGAATTAGTGCGATAAATAGGTAGTGAAGTTTCTTAGGTGCTTTTATGCCAATCGCCTTTCTTCCATGTTTGTTTAGAAAAACGAACGGCACTATAGCCGAAATGAGCATCACTAAACCGATTAAACTATAGTTGCCAGTTTCATTGGCTTGAAGCACAAGTATAAATCTTGGAATACAAATAAGTAGCATTAAGAATAGACCAAATTTCCAGTCGAACTTAAAAAGTCTGCTCCAAAATGGTTTTAAGGCTGGATTCATGCGGATGGAATTTTAAAGTCCTTTTCTTGTTCTTTTTTTCAATTGGAGAATTCTTTCTTCGTAGTAATATTTCAATTCATCCGCAAAAGTTAATGGGTTTTCATACTCCTTTAGGATCTTATAAAGTTGTTCGTTCTTGGCCAAATCAATAGCATCTTCTAGACGTTCTTTTTCTTGTTGCAAGTAATTATTTTTAGAAAAGACCTTCACTGAAGCAGCGGCATCACCTAAAATGATCTGGGTATTCCCTTCAAAAATATGAGCATGAAACGCCTGTAAGGATTCCAAACTCTCCGTCTTATAAATTTCAATGAGTTTGGTGGTCAGTTCGGTAGCGATATCCGTTTCATTTTCTTTCATGAAGAATTTGTCTGGATGAACATGTAACATCGCTTCTCGGTATAATCTTTTTTTCTCCTTTTGATCTTCGGTAGAGTCAAGATTTGCCGCTGTCTTTTTGGTAGTAATTAAGCCAAGCGGTTCCTGATAATTCTTACCACGTTTTTTCTGCTCTAGTCGTTTTTCCTTTTTCTTCTTTTTAATCTCTTTGTATAAAACATAGAGTTCCTGTGCTTCTATAATCAAATCACCGAGACGAGAACGTAGTAAAGCTTCAAAAGATTGGGTTTTTTTTTCGATTGCTTCCAGCTCCTGCCGGAGCAGTTCAATATCCTCTTCTAGTTTAATGTGGCTTAGCCTTGTTTCCGACATGGATTATTTTAGTATTAGCTAATAATTGTTTTAGTACTTGAGCCCTCTTTTATTATTTGTTCAACGCCACAGGATTAAGTTTTACACAGATACTATAGCAGGCGTAAAAATAGAGAAAATTAGGGATGAATGAATGCAAAAGGGAATAGGGAGGGTAATAAACCAGAGGCTGTTTCTCTAAGCTTCTGGCTTAGTGAAACAGCAATATTAACCAGCGATTTAGTGAATCATCGAGGAAAGTAAAATGGTGGAGACAAACTCCATTGCAAGGCTTTATAGCAAATTATTTTCGGTTTATTTAGCCAACTTAACTTGCTTTTTGCCAAACAAATATATCTTGATTTGTAGCAAGAGAACCATTAAAAATAGACTCACAAACATGATCCATAAAAGCATATTTATTTCGGGTTTGACAGCCGATAAATCACCGCCATAAAAAGCTATTTTTCTAAAGGCACTTAAAAATTGAGTCAAAGGAATATACTGGGCTACTTGGCTGACAGCATGCGGAAAAGCAAGGGTAGGCCAAGTAAATCCGCTCAAGATAAAAGCTGGCGTAGAGATAACCATCAAGAGCTCTGTGGCTTTTAATTGACTCGGAATAGCAATAGAAAACAACATCCCAATAAACATAGAAGCTAAAGACAAGAGTGCGACTAAAACCAGCATAGGCGTATTATATATGTCCGCATCAATTTTAAAATAGGGGATAAACAAACTCACAATGGCCCACATGATAGGTATCATCACTAAAAAAGGAATGGATTTAAGCACAATGTGATACAAAGAAAACTTGCTCTTTTTTACCAGGGTTCCAAAATATCCGTCTTCAAAGTCTCGTGCAAAAACCAATGCTAATGCTAAAAATATCACTTGCTGCATAATGGCACCAAGTATCCCTGGGAGCATAAACGTAACATAGTTTCCAGAGGAATTGTAAAGCTTATTAAAATTGATTTTAAAGCTTTCATAGCTATCCAAAGCCTGTGTAGCTGGCATGCCTTGTTTTTTCAATCCTTCTATCTCAATTCCGGCATTGAGTGTCATTAAAACCGATTGAATATTTTTACTGGCCGTATTGGCATTCAGCATATTTGCCATATTCAGATCTACACGTATTTCAGGATGTCTTTTTTGCAGGATATCTGCCTCAAAATGGCTAGGAATGGTCACCACGGCTGCATATTGCTTTACAGGCATTTCATGGATGAGATTGCCTGAAGAATAACGTACATCACTAACTGATAAGCCTTCATTATCTGAGAAAGCATCGATTATCTTATCAGAAATGGGGCTATTGTCCTCGTCAACGATTACTATGGGTAAACCCACAACTTTGGCTCCTTCATACACATAGCCAAGCAAAAGTCCATAAAATATAGGTGCTCCAATGAAAATGGCGAGTAATACGTTATTAGAGAAAATTCGCTGGAACTCTACTTTAATTAAGTCTAAATACGCTTTCATAATAATTATTGTTTAATTAAAACAGTGGCATTTAGAAAAAAGGATTGATGAGATACATCAGAAGTTGGTACCATTTTCAATTCATAAATTGACTCTGACAGCTCATATAAGGGCGACGTACTGGTGATGTCGGCGTACTGTGCCAGCTGCTTTATCGCTATGATTTTAACCGTGGTTACTTGCTCTATGTATGGGTTCACTAAGGTCAGCTGTTGGCCGACTTTGAAATCGTATATTTTAGATTCTGGAACGGTAAATCGGAAGAAGGTGCTGTTCTTTTGATATCCGTTAAAAAGAGCATAACCGGGCGTAAGTAATTCGCCCACTTGAAGACTGATGGTTTCAATGGTCATGTCTACGGGTGCAGTCATCACTTTTTCGTCGGCTGCAGAAAGTACTTCTTGTTTGGCACCAATAGCTCTATTGAGTTGCCCTTTGGCTTGGTCTATCTGCTCTGTTCGTGCACTTTGACTTACTTCCTTTCGTTTAGCCTTTAAAGCAGAAATTTGAGCTTTAGCCATGTCACGTTTCATTTTTACTTCATCAAATTGCTGTAAACTGATCAAGGAATCTTGGTACATGGCTTGCAGCCTCTGATAAGATTCTTGTGCAAAATTGAGTTGTGCAGCAGCGGCATCAATTTGACCGTCAATCTGACCTAATTGCTCCAAAGTGGCACCTTTTAATGCCATATTTAATTGACCTTTAGCGGCTGTAATTGCTCCTTCTGATTGCATCATTTTAGCATTGACTTCTGGAATGTATATGATGGCCAGCGTGTCTCCTTGCTTTACTGTTTGTCCTTCTTGAACATAAATTTTGCTAATTCTTCCAGCCAGTTTATTACTCACCGAAATGGTTTCAAATTTTACTTGACCTCTAAAGTCTGTTATTGGTGTTTCGTTTTCACAGGAGCTTAGGTAAGCCATGGCCATAAAACCGATACATATATTTACTAGTGATTTCATTTTCGTTATTTGTTTATTAATAGTGGAGTATTCCTTTGGCATGCAGTAAAGCTGTGGCAGCCTTACGCTGTTTGAAAAAAGACTCTTGTAATTTGAAATTAGATTTTTCTAACTCGTTTAAAGCATCCAGAACATCGTTTATAGAAGCCATACTATTCTTGTATTGCTTATTAATCATATCATAAGTATCACTGGCTAGTTCAATTTCTTTTTGAACCATCTTTATGTTCTGAAGGCTAGATTGATAAGTTAATTCGGCATTGATGACGCCAAGAGCTATCATTTCTTCGGCTTCTGCTTTTTGTTCGCCATATTTCAGACCTTCTATTTTACTTTTTTCGCTTTTTAAACGCGATTCAAAGCCGTCAAAAACATGCCATTTTAAGCCCACGCCAACGTACCATTTTGGATCTAGTAGCGACAAACCACTTTCCACAAATTCGTAGTGTCCTTTAACCGCCACCTTGGGTATGAAGTTATTCTTTTCCATTTGTGCTTTAAAAAGCGTGGCTTGTTCGGCTTCTTCCAAAGCCATTATTTCATTGCGTTTTTCAGTATCCGATAAGGTGTTTATGGCATAGGGCTGTAATTCAGGACTTAGTGACCTTAAATGCTCTCTATCGTCATTTGTGAGCTGATGAAGCACCTCTATGAGTAAGGTTTTATTTTGCTCAAACTCCAGTAGTTTTCCCTCTAATTGCTGTTTAGCAAGCTCTATCTTTTTACGGTCAATAGGCGTTGTTAAACCGTTTTCTATGGCCTTTCTTACAAAATATTCTTGTTCATTTAGGAAATCTTGTGAAGTTGTGAGTACGCTTTTTGATGCATAAACTAAGGCTAGTTTATCGTAAGTTTCTATAATTTTTAAAGCTACTTTCTCCTTTTCTACCTCGGTAAGGTGGTTTAGAGAAGCTTCTTTGTGTTTACTAGCTTCTATAGCATTATCTACCGCAAACCCACTAAACACCACCCAGTCCAAATCCATATTTGATTTTAAAATGTTTTTGTTCTGCAAATTTGGGACGGCCGTTAATGGAATGGAAGGTGGAAATGGATCATTGAAAGGTATTCCTACCGCCTCTTTAATCAAAAGCTTTTGTGTAGAGATTAAAAGATTTTGGGTGTCGTCATCAAAGGTGATATCATCATTTAGCCTCGTATAACTTCCATTGAGTGTCAGCTTAGGAAGCAACACAGATTTTGCTATTTTTTGATCAACTTTAGCCTGTTCTTTATCAAAATTATAGCTATTAACACTATGGCTTTTATTCAGCCCTTGATGTATGAGTGTTCTAAGGTTTGGATCCAAAAGCTGTGCTATAGACGTTGCCGGTAAGAACCATACAAGGGCTAGTACTAGGACGCTTAATTTGGATTTGGTGTTTTGCATTGTAAATCGTTTGTTATTACAATGCAAAATTGAAGAGACAGGAAATCGAATCCTTTGATCTAAATCAAAAAGCGAGAATCAGATTGATTTAATTTAATCTTTTCTTCTTATTCGGCTTAATGTTTCTTGTGTTATTCCAAGATAAGAGGCTATGTGCCCTAATGAAACACGCTGGGCAATGTCAGGGAAATCTGCGAGCATATAATTATATCTCTCTTTGGCCGTCTGAAACTGGATAGCGTTGAGTTTTTGGACCATTTGGTTTAAGATTTCTATCGTTACAAGCCTCGCAAGGGTTTCCATCTTGTGATATTTGGCTAACAGTAAATCCATTTTATCTTTAGTAATACTATAGAGTATGGCATCTTCTAAAATCTCCAGATAGTATAAGCTATGACTTTGTTGAAAGAAGCTATCTGCACTGGTCATGAAGTTACGATCTCCAAAAAACCACTGCGTTACATCTTTTCCATCTTCTTTTAGGTAATAACTTCTGCCAATGCCCTGCTCTATAAAATATAGCTTATGGCAAACTTGACCTTCTCTCACTAACACTTGGTCTTTAGTGACGTGTTCTTTTTCAAAATGGGAAACGATGTCGTTCAATTCATCTTGAGAAAATGGCACAAGCTTTAATAGAAATTCAGAAATCATATTTATGTCATTACAAAGTTAAAGCATTTCATATAGCTGCTTGGAGGCCCTTGAAAGGCGAATGTAGGGCTTTAAGAGAATAATCCAAAAGATGAATCCTGAGCAATAGAAACCTTCTTCTTCATCACTTCTGCCAGAGCCTTCTACTTCACAAGTATTCGTTTTATCTTCTTCTTATAAAATGATTTTGAACCACTTTCTCCAAATATATTTTAGTATCAAGGCATTCGAAATCCAAGCGGTCATGCATTTTCGAAAATAAAGGAATGCCGCCACCCAACAAAAATGGAATGATGGTAATCGTCATTTCGTCCATTAAATCTTCTCTCAAGAAACTTTGGATGGTTCTGCCTCCATCTATATAAAGCCTATGATATCCTTTGCCATGAATTTGTCTTAGAATGTCTTTTAAAGTACCGTTAAGCAGTTCGGCTTTTCCTTCATATGCTTGGGGGATCTCTGTCAAACTATTGCTCAGTACAAAAACAGGCTTTTCATAAGGCCAATCTATATTAAAGCCACATACGGTTTCAAAAGTGGTTCTTCCCATAACAAGGGCATCTATTTGGGACATAAATGCACCATATCCCATGTCAATATTATCAGGATTTGGAATGGCATGAAGCCAGTCTATTCCACCGTTTTTGTCGGCAATATATCCGTCAATGCTTGTTGCAATAAATATTTTGTTTTCTGACGCCATTTTTTTTCGTGTCTTGAACAAAGATATTGGTTTATTAGGAGAATAAAGCATGGGTTTAGACGGTCCGTTGTGTACGTGAGAGAAGCTAATTAATCCCGCTTTATGCATTAGAAAATCTCCCGATTTTATTGGGACAGTAAAAAAAGCTTCAAATCAGTTCGTATACCCATTTAAACTCAATCAGCAGAACCCTTCGACAAAAAGCTCAGGGTAAACCCGATGCTAATTTCGTTTAAATGTCTGATTTATTACACTTAAACACTCATTGCGATGCTACAATGCATAAACCACTTCAAAGGCATAAATTAATACGAATGCTGTTGAAGTTGAAAGCTATGAATTTGGTTTCAATTCCCATTTTTAGCTCATATTTCCTACTGTCTTTTCTTCAAATTCAGAACAATCCAATCGGATATCAGAAGTCAATAATTCTTTTTTTATAAGCTTACAGTAACTCTTGTTGTCAGATTTATCGTAAAATGTACAACCATAGCAGGTTCGCTGAACGGTTAAGATGCCATTCTTTTGCAATTGATAGATCAACTTAGATAATGTTTCAAACACATTTTCTAAATCGGCTGTTTCATTTTTCTTTAATTGCGTTTCTATGGGGTTCGCAAAATTTTCTGTTTCTGCTACTGTTTTTCTACCCAAGTCGGATAATAAAATCGAGTAACTGCGACTGTCGGATAAGGAATAATCTTTAATGATGTATTTCTTTTTATCCAACATTTTTATAGCGTCACTTACGGTTGGTTTTGTAATATTAAATTCTTTGGCTAGATGGCTAACATTACAAAGTTCGGATTTATGATAAGCAAGAAAAATGAGTATTTGAATCTGAATAGGGCTTAAACCTATCACTTTGGCGTGTTCCCATAGTAAAATTTTAAAGACTTCAGATACCCGCTCCAAAGCAACCACAATTTTACTCGATACACTTTCCTGCTGAAAGTTGATATTGAAAGCACTTTTTTCCATGGATGAACATACCTTAATTAATGTGATAGGTAAAGTTAGCAATCCTAATTACGCTTGTCTCATAATTGGTTGAAATTTGCTATGTAAGCGAAGGGATTCAAATAATTTGGGTTAAAGTTAGGAGTTCTTAAGGAAAGGACTCCTAACTAATTGTGTTAAATTTTTAACCTTTAACATCTGCCATAGATGCCCCAAAATTAATGTGAAGCACATTCCCATTTGGTGTAACTAAAGCTGGAACGGATTTTACACCCAACTTTTCTGCTTCCGAGATACGAGATTTTGCATCCTGAAAATTTACAACTTCTACATCCGATGGATTGATAAGGTTTAAGATGTCTTGCTCTGCACTGAGGCAAACGGGACACCCTGCGTGATAAAAGATGGACTTACTCATAACTATTGGTTTTAAATCTTCTAGCAATATTGCCGATATAAATATAGTAAGGAATCCTAACAAATCGGATTGTTTTCTTTTTATTTATGGCATGGCTATGCTCGAGTAAGGAAGAGCGGGGCTAATACGAGCTGTACTTTTAGAAAGGTTTTAGTTCCTAAATTAGGACAGGTTAAAGAGGGGTAAATACTTGGTGGAGGTCTGGCTTCAAGCAGAATGTTAGGCTTTTACAAAATGCATTCCTTTTAAAGTTCATAACCTGCAAAGCGGTTCATTAAAGAAATCCACCACGCCCAATCACCCGCAAAGTACATGAAAGCATGCAAAGTGGCTATGGCCATAAAAACGGGGACGTAGGTATATCTTATTTCCCTATATTTCCGCTCTTTAAAAATAATGATGAGCAGAATCAGCTCTATCAATACATAGGAATAAGTCAGGGATTGGTGGAAATTAGAGGCTAATTGAAAGGAGAAAAATACCCTTGTTAATGCGGGTACCAGAGGTGCAAATATGGTGCAGACCATAAACCGAGCATGGAGCTTGATGTTTTTTCGATAATAAATGCCTAAAGCATAAAGTGCAAGGAAACCGAATAGGGTAAATGCGTCAATAAAAGCTAAATTATAAACAATATTGGGAGGATAACTGGCTTGTCTCAGAATCATGAGTTTCATCATTTCAAAGCCCGCAAGTACCAATACAGGCACCACAATCAGAGAAACCCAACCTAATTTTCTGTGAATTTTGAGCTTTCCTAAAGTGTATAATAAGGGTTGAATAATCAACAATGTCATCCAAAGTGTGGCTGAGATTCCATGGATGTGATATATGAAGGTTGTTTCCTTTAACTTGAAGAAATACGACTCGGAAAATCCAAGGTAAATAATGATTAAACCGAAAATGAGATAAAGATATGCTCTATCGTAGAACCTTTGTTTTTTCATCTTCTTATCACTTTAGTAAATGAAGCATTACACTATAAAAATAAGGCTAGTTATTTATAATCTGGATAACAGGCTATCCCCAAACGGGACATTTACAACAAAACATGATTTAGCAAACAAAACCGCTTCATGATTTCATATACGAATTTAATGCTTTAAGTTAAAGCTATTAAAAACCGTTGATTCATTTTATTCTGTGGTCTGTAACAAAGATCTAAGTCACGTTTCAGCAGGCTTGCATTCAAACGCTAATAAGTCGCCGTGTTGGTAGTCAAAGGCTAGTGCAAGTGCTCACAAGCTTTGATAGCATAAACTTGGTTTCAATCTATTTTTGGAGGTAGAGCGAATAGATCGGAAGAG
>NZ_JBSRVI010000047.1:0-25551 GCF_055134445.1 Arcticibacterium sp. | reverse complement strand
CCAATGGTGTAGCATCAGGAGAAGCATTTGAAGCTAATTATTATACGTTCATAGCTAGAGGCTTTGACCAAAATAACTCTCAAGGCAATGTAGTAGTAGGGCCAGATGAATTACACTTTTCTATAGTTCGTGGGGATAGAGCAATCACAAGCCCGACACTATCAACGAATGCTATATGTGCAGGTACCAGTCTTACGGTTTCAGCTACAGCCTCAGGCGTATTTAGTTTCAATGTGGGAAATGTATATCAAGCATATCTATCCGACCAAAACGGAAACTTTGGGAATCAGATATTGATAGGAAGCTCCTCAGACCCGACTAGTATAGCTTGTACTATTCCAAACAATCTACCTAGTAGTTCAAACTACAAAGTGGTGGTTCGTTCTAGCTCACCCATGGTTTCTTCAGCAGCCTCTGGAAGTCTCTCCATTATTTCTTCAAATGTCAGTTTAGTTTCACCAACGAATGACATTTTGAATTTGACAAAAACGGAGAAAGCGGTGCAGGCCATAAATGCTACCAATAAAGTAAACGGAAGTGCTAATGTGAGTTATAAGGCTGGAAATTATATTCTATTAGAGCCAGGATTTACGGCAAATGGCGGTACCGTTTTCAGTGCGAAGATTGAAGCGGTTTGTCCGCTGTAAATAATATTCTAGTGTAATAACAAAAAGGTCTTTCATGATATGTTTCTGAGAGGCCTTTTCTGTTTCTGAAATTAATTATTGAATACTATTAATTGCGATTTGGTTTCAGAAAACTCCACCGCCATAAACAAGTAGTTTTACCTATTTCCCATCTTTAAGAGATGTATTAACTTTGTTTACCACTAAGGATAAAACAGCCCACCGGTTGTTTCAGACTGCGTAGCCATGAAACCATATATACATATAGGAAGCTTCAGAGAAGTTCATCCTAACGAGATTGCTTTTTTTGAGGCCATCACTAATTACACTAAAGTTCATTTTATTAATGGAGAAGTATTTTTGACTTGTATTACCTTAAAATCGATTGAAAAGAGGTTTTCACACATCACATTTTTCTTTAGACCGAATCGGAAAGTCTTGATAAACTTAAATTATTCAAAGTATATCAAGGAAACTGACTCATTTAAGATTAATGATGAAAAGCTCTTTCCTATATCTAGGAGGAGAAAATCTAGCGTCATTAAGATTCTAAGAAGTATGGGTTATCGCGTTTAAAGTATTTTTGTTTCAAGTTTTGTTTAACTTATTGATAATAATATCAATGAGTTTGGCGTGGCTTTTGGGGTGTATTTTGTAATGTTTTAAGCGTACTTGTCAGTGCCGTATTTATGTTAGCATTCTAATCTAAAAATTTGATATCTTTGAAAACCCCTATAAAAGATAATTAATGCCAAATTTGCATAAAGGAAACCTTATAACAGTCTTGCTCATCCTTAAGAGCATGGCCTCATTTAGTCAGGTTGTTCAACTCAAAGAAAAGGATACTTCTTTTAAAAATATCACACCTTCCACCGAGGTTTTCATGGACGAGAGCGGTATCTTAACCGTGGATGAAGTTCAAAATAAAGCGTTTAAGAAACCGAATAAAAGGAATATTATTTTCCCGTTTTCTAATAGTGTTTTTTGGTTGAAAGTGAATTTAGAAGGTTTAGAAGGAGCTCCAAGGGAATGGGTTTTACACTTGAAAAACGAGCTTACTGAAGATGTAACTTTTTACGAATTTAACCCATCCACTTCTAAGTTTGACTCCACAAGTCATTGGGATATAGTGAGTTCTAAGAAAAATGATTTTAATGGTCAGGAACCATTTTTTAACTTTAATCTGCAAGGGAAAAAGACGCTTTTGCTTCGTATTGAATCTCAAAGGGCATTGGTAAGCCTATTAGCTATTTATCCAAAACAAACTAGAACTAAAGTACTTTTAGACGATTTTGGACAGAGGAAGTTCGTGAACGGTCTGCTCGTTTTCAGGCTTTTGCTCGTGTTAACCTTAGGTCTTTTTGTTATAAGGGATATTGGCTTCAGAGCATATTCTTTTTTGATTTTGATCAAAACAATAGGTTACTGGGGCTTAATAAATGTGTTGGGCTTGACTTTAAGTAGTAATCCTTTGGTGGTACAGAAATTAAATTTTTTGTTTTATGCCATTTCACCTATCGGAGGCTTAATTTTTAGTTTGGCGGTATTACCATTTTTTGGCTTGCCCGCTTGGAGTAAGAAGGTTATCTATCTATTTATAGCCCTAACGGTGGCTGTACACGTTTTAGTCCAGATTGATTATAATTGGGTTTATTTGTTAGTTGGTACGGGTATAATTGTGTTTTCTGGTTTATATCTTATGGCTTTATTCGCTATTTCGGTTTACAGAAAATTGCCAGTTCAAAAATACTACTCCATTCCATTTCTTTTAGGTTTATTGAGCTATGTGCTTATGAATATTCGCATCTTATTTCAGATGCAAATACCTCATATCTCTAGTATTGCATTTTTCTTGTTTGTAGGGGAGATTTTGGTATTTATTTTCTTCTTAGGGAAAATATTTAGAGAGACGGAAGTGAAGCATGTTTTGGCAGCTGAAAAGCTCAAAAATGAGGAAATTCAGTCCATTAAACTATTGGAGTTAGATAATCTTAAAACCAGTTTTTTTACCAACATTTCTCATGAGTTAAAAACACCACTAACCCTCATTTCTGGGCCAGTGGAGGAGTTAAGAAAGAAATACCCTGAAGAGAAGCTTTTAGGGATGATTAGACCAAATTTGAATAGACTAAGGCAATTAATAAATCAAATCCTTGATATTCAGAAACTGGAGGCGGGTAAACAAGAAGTGAAAATAATTAGAAAGGATTTGGCAAAGCATTTAAGAATGCACGTATTTTCTTTTCAGTCATTGGCAGAGTCTAAAAGAATTCAACTCGGTTTTACGCAGAATAGAGATGAATTTGAAGCTCTTTTTGATGAAGATAAATTGAATAAAATCATTGACAATTTACTGTCTAATGCTGTAAAATATACGGAGAAAGAGGGAGAGGTAAAAGTTAAGGTCGTATTACAAGAAGAGCCAAAGGTATTGCAAATAAGTGTAAAGGATACCGGTTTTGGTATATCTGAGAAAGATTTACATTTTATTTTTGATAGGTTCTATCAAGTTAATAGTGATAATTATCAAGGGTCTGGGGTAGGTCTGGCTTTGGTAAAGGAATTGGTGGCTTTATTGAAAGGTACCATTGACGTTAGTAGTAAAATAGGGGAAGGGAGCACCTTTTTAGTTTCTTTACCAGTAGGAGAAAATATTTGGGGAGGCATAGTTTCCGAAAATACAGATGCGGAAGAGGAGGAATTGCTAAATGAGTTCATTCATGAAGCAGTGAATCAGGATTCTAAAAGGGATTTGGTGCTTTTGGTGGAAGATAATGAGGATATGCAGGAGTATCTCAAAACTATTCTGGAAGGTGAGTATGATATTATTCAGGCTTTTAATGGGAAGGAGGGCTTAGAAAAGGCTAATATGGAAGTGCCAGATATTATTATTTGCGACTTAATGATGCCCGTAATGGATGGGTTTGAGTTTAGTAAAAAAATAAAGGGTCAAGTTGCCTCCAGTCATGTGCCTATTATTATGCTTACGGCTAAATCTTCAAAAGAAAGTAGATTAGAGAGCTTTGATATTGGAATAGATCAATACATGACCAAGCCTTTTGATGCAGATGAGTTAAAAGGGGTGATAAGAAACCGACTGAAAAACAGAAAGAATCTTAGAAAATATTTCAGCACTGAAAGCAATACATTACTTACAAGTGAGCCTAATGTTAGTCCATTGGAAAAGTACTTTATAGATGGCCTGAATAATTATTTAGAACTGAATTATTCCGACTCTGGACTTTCTGTAATTCATATAGCTCAAAATATGGAAATGAGTGACACACAATTAAGACGTAAACTGAAGAATATCAGTGAGTACTCTCCCAATGAATATGTAAGAAAGTTTAGGCTTCAAAAGGCGGAGGTGATGTTAAAGAAAAGTGAAAAAACTATCTCTGAAATTGCTTTTGAAGTGGGATTTGAAAACCTTTCATATTTTTCAAAAATATTTCAACAGGAGTATGGGTGTTTGCCCTCCGAATACCTTTCTAAATAGTGAAGAACAGTGATTCTAATTAAAAAAAAAGGCTACTAAGCCTTTAAGAAGCTTAGTCATGGGTTTGACAGAAAACTAAAGTGTGAAAGTCGACTTCTCCATAGCCTAAATATGGAGGCATAAACCTTATGATGGTCACCAACGAATAACGCCATCTAATTTTATCTTCACATTTCTGTGGCAGATAGCATTTCTTAAGGAATAGGTTATTCGACATGATTCAAGCTTATAACCGGAGCTATAGATGTCTGGTTTTATTTCTTAAGAAGCGTATTAATGGCTTCCCAACTCAGGTTTGAAATAATCTATGCTATTTTCTAAAATAGTCTATCAAACGTTGAAATTCGGGGTATCTGAGTAAAAAAAGTTGGTTTTGCCTGAAATGAGTTAAAGATTGTCCGAAATGCGTTAATGAAATGACGCGGTAATGTTGATATTTGGAGAGCTTAATTATCAACTAATTACTCCAAATATGCAAACACTTATACTACCGGGGAAAGAAATTATTGAGACGGAAAATATCGTTTACTTAGAGAGTGATAGTAACTACACTATTATTTATACAACCTCACTACCTAATAAAATTATTACTGCGAAAAGCCTATGCTATGTTCAGGAAGCATTGAGCTCAAAATCCTTCATCAGGATTAATCGCCAACAAGTCATAAACATTGCTTGCATTACCAATTTTTGGGAAGAGAAGGATACGGTTAGTATTGAAATTTTTAATGGAGATTTATTTAAAACATCCAGAAGAAGAACATCCTCCGTCTTGAACTTAATTAACCCCTTTCGATATGATAAAAAGTAACCTTTGCTCCATACTGCTATTTTTGACAAAGACCTTATTAGGTCACAGCCACTAATACAGCTGCTATTGGTGATTTTGACAAGGTGGCATGTTGCTAACAAGGTATGATGTAGAGACAAGCAGTACATTACTCGGAGCTTGTGTTTCGCTTACCCAAAAGCCAACGGGAAATACCATCAATTATGCAGCTAGTCATGTTGGTATAGGTCCAAGAGCCGCAGTTTAGAATTTAAATCCAGCTGACGAAGATAATAAGGTCGCACGGACTATCGATTATTCACATCAAACTGGCTACGAATACATCCATGCGACTAACAGTCTCAAACCTCTGGCAGATATTATTTATCACAGTGGTAAAGCGGTGAAAGTGAACCCAGGTTTTGAAACAGAAAGCACCCTGTTTTTCTTACCCGTGCAGATTTGTCCAGAATGATTTTTAATGTGATAAGATTTTGAAACTTAATTGTCCATAATTATGAAAACGTACAAACTAGTTAAATTGACCCTGCTTTTTAGTATTATTTCTAATATATCGTTTGCCACCATTCGGTATGTAAAACCAACAGCCTCAGGAGCGGCAGATGGTACCTCTTGGGCAAATGCTTCAGCAGATATACAGGCTATGATTAATGCTTCAGCTAGCGGAGATGAAGTCTGGGTGGCTGCTGGTGTTTATAAGCCATTAAAGGACGAATCTGGAAATGCTTCACCAGGAAACCTTCGAACCAAAACTTTTCTTCTCAATATAAGTATAACCATTTATGGAGGTTTTACAGGGACAGAAACGAGCCTAAATCAAAGGAACTTTGTGAATAACAATACTATATTGTCTGGAGATATTGATAATAATGATACCAATACGGATGCTAATAATATAGTAGAAAATGTTTCAGATAGGCAGGGGAGCAATGCATATCATGTTTTAACGTGTTCTAATGGCACACTGGATGGTTTAATTATTACTGCTGGGCATGCTACTAGTTCAGAATCTGACGGTGGAGGAGTCTTGGTTACTAGTGGAGCTCCTACATTTAATAACATTAAGTTTTATGGAAATGAGGCCTCAGATGGAGGAGCCATAAATATTAACGGTAGCGGCATTCAAGCTTCCAATTGCATCTTTGTAGGGAATAAAGCTGGGAATGGAGGAGCAATAACTGCTAGGTCAGGGCAAGTATCTCTTACAAACTCTCTTTTTACTGACAACCTTTCTACAACATACGGAGGAGCAATTGAGGCAAACGGAGCTACACCTCTTTTACTTGTCAACTGTACTTTTTCTAAAAATTCTTCTAATTTTCGTGGAGGAGCACTTTATTTAAGTCAGTCGGCTACAGTAACCTTGAAGAATTCAATTGTTTGGGCAAATACAGCCAGTAACTCAGGGAATAACTATTATTTTTCTCAATCTTCCTCAGGAAATGCCAGTTATAGCATAGTTCAGAGCTCAGGAGGGAGTGGTGGCTGGAATGCTAGTTTCGGCACTGACGGTGGAAATAATTTCGATAAAGATCCTCTTTTTCTTGATGAAAATAACCCAGAAGGGGTAGATGGGAAGTTTAATACTGCAGACGATGGATTCCAGCTAACTGGATGCTCGGCAGGTGTAAATTCTGGTAATGCAAGTGGTGCTCCTGCAAATGATTTGACTTATAGTGCAAGGCCATATGGAGGTACAATAGACATTGGAGCTTATGAGTTTTCAGGTACTCCTACCTATTTGGCAAGCCCAACAAATGTCTCTTCTAGTTTGAGCACTATTGATTGCGGTTCTTCCGTATCGCTTACTGGAACATGTTCCGCAGGTGTTTTAACTTGGTATACTAGCAATAGTGGAACCTCTAATATAGGTACAGGAACAAGCTTAAGTGTTAGTCCTAATAATAATCAAAGCTATTTTGCCACGTGCGAAGAGGCCTCTGGTTGCAGCAGTTTGAATAGAGTAAAAATAGATATAACTGTAGTCGGAGTAGAAATCCCGACGAATATTATGGCGAATAAAACAGAAGGTTGTTACGGTGAGGATGTTACATATTCCGCAACTTGTGCATCAGGCACAATTACATGGTATAGGTCTAATGTTTCAAGCTCACAAGGTACTGGGCCGAATTTTACAATAGGATTATCGACTGTTACGTACCAAGTAGCTTGTAAGGAAAGTTCGAGCTGTGAAAGTGTTAAAGTGAATGTTCCGGCTGTAAATATTACGGTTAATCAACCTATTAATCGCAGTGCAAGTGTTAATTCCATATGTACAGGAAATAGTGTATTAGTTTATGCTACTTGTGAAACAGGAACGGTGGCATGGTTTGATTCTTACTCTGGAGGTAATTTTCTTGGTTTGGGTACGGGTCTAAAGGTTTTTCCAACTCAATCGGTTTATAGGTTTTATTCTGAATGCCAAACGGAAAGCTGTAATACAACACGAGCAAGTGTAGTTAATATTACAGTAAGTGGTACAGTGGCTCCTTCTATTCCAACTTCCGTTTCCGTAAACAAAACCGAAGTATGTGCTAATACAGATATTACACTTTCAGCTAGCTGCTCTACAGGAATTATAAAATGGTACACCCAAGCTGCTGGAGGATCGAATATTGGATCTGGGCAAAGCTTTGATTATAATGTTAATACAACTGCAACTTATTATGTCGCATGTGAAGATGGCTCGTGCAAAAGCGACAGAGTAGCTACTGTCGAAGTAACCATTTTGCCAAGTTCTAGCGGTATATCAAACTATCTAAATTTGACCAGTAATATTACTGGAACAGATACCAAACAAGCCATAGAATACATTACGGCATCCAATAAAATTATTGCACTTGCACCTGAGAATATAGAGTACCCTACCAATGTTACTTATCATAGTGGAAAAGCCATCAATTTGGCACCTGGCTTTGAGGTTGAAAATGGTTCGGTTTTTCTAGGTAAAGCAGACCTCGCGGCTTGTCCATAAATCATTAATAATAAGTGCGTGTGTTCGGTAAGTGACTTGAGATTTAGGTTTTACGCCCCTTTTTGCCTGAAATGAGTTAAAGATTTTTTGTGTTTTATAAAAGGTTTGTGTAACATTTTATAAATCATTGAGCATGAAAAAAATTATACTCCTCATTGCATTCTTAGTTGCAAGCCTGGTATCATCAGCTTGTTTTCGCGTTAAAGTCGGTAGAACGCAATAAAGCTTTTCCTAATGATTCCAAAACGACTATACATGACACTGCTTTGGCGAGTTTGCCATTCATCACCACCTAGATGACCGATAACGCTGGAACATCCAACAGTTCTTCCATTACTATTCCTACTACAGGAACAGGTTACAACTTTGACGTGGACTGGTACAATGATGGCACCTATGACGATTTCGGACGAACAGGCAACGCAACCCACGATTACGGTATAGCTGGAACATATACTGTGGCAATTAGAGGAGATTTTCCAAGAATATATTTTAATAGTAGTGGTGATAAAAGTAAGATATTATCTGTTGAACGATGGGGAGATATAGCTTGGAAAAGTATGTCAAATGCTTTTAAAGGATGTAACCAATTCAATGTTCTTGCCTCGGATGCTCCAATACTAACATCGGTAAGCGATATGTCTTAAATGTTCTCTGATTGCTCAATTAATGGCAACATATCTAATTGGAACAGGTCCACAATTACCAATATGACGGGTGTTTTCGCCGAAACATTTGGTTTTAATCAAAATATTGATTCTTGGAATGTGTCGTCCGTAACCAATATGTCATTCATGTTTAGACATGCTGCTTCTTTCAATCAACCACTTAATTCATGGAATGTTTCATGGGTTACTAATATGTATAGGATGTTTTTTGCTGCAGGAAAGTTTAACCAAGGCCTCAACTCATGGGACGTGTCGCAGGTAACCAATATGGGAGGAATTTTTCAAGATGCTACAGACTTCAATGGTAACATTGGCTTATGGGATATTACGTCATTAACTTCTATGAGCTCAATGTTTAGAAACGCCCCGGCTTTTAACCGAGATATCAGTGCTTGGGATATAGCAGGTTATGCCAATGAAAATTTAGGTAATACGAGTCCTTTGCAAAATTGTGCGGCTCAATCAACACGTAATAACCTTATCAACAATAAGGGTTGGACTATTACAGATGATACCTATATAGGAACGTGTCATTCACCTATGGTCACTACGCAGCCGATAAGCAAATTTGTCTGCGAAAGTGAGGCCGTCACTTATTCAGTAACAGCCACCAATACCACCTTATACCAATGGCAGGTTAAAACGGGTGCAGGAGCATTTGCCAATTTAAGTAATGGTGGTGTGTATAGTGGTGTTACAAGTTCTGTATTACAAATAAGTAATGCTGCAGGTTTGGCAGGCAATCAATACAGGGTTATAGCTTCTAACCCAAATGGAAATTCACTGTCAGCTACGCTAAGTACTGTGCCGTCTACACTCACACTGATCAACCCAAATGATAATGTTTCGGCAGCTAACGCTGGTACGCTGAAAGCTACAGATTCTATAGTAGCCACTAACAAGATATTAGCAACTGGAATTGTTCGCTACGAAACGGCTATGTTTATTGCCCTCAATCCTAGTTTCTCAACAGAAAGCGAAGCTGTTTTTACCGCAAAAATTAATCAAAATATTTGCCCATAATTCGAGGTCACTTTTTAGCCATTTTTAAAAACACCCGCCTCAAAACGCATTATAACACACTTTCGTCTGAAATGAGTCAAAGAATGTTAGAAATGAGTTAATGAAATATTGTTTTTTTCGTCATCTTTGTAATAACTGATGCGGACTTTATAGCCACGAATAATTAACTTCGGATGGTCCGAAAAAACATTAGTTATCTTTAGGGGTAAAGGTGAGAGTGAGGCTTTACGGCCTCACTTTTCATTCATATTAGCTCTGTTTCTATCACGATGGCATCGGATGTTAGTGTTTTATGAACAGGACATTTAGATGCAATTTCTTTTAATCTGAGACTTTGTTCTTCAGTAAGGTTTCCAACCAGCTTAAGCTTCTTATGAATTAAGTCCAGTTGACCCACCTTCGTTGTTTCTACAGAAGTATCGTCGGAATGTGTTTTAGAGTGACTGATATAAACATAGATTTCCTGTAAGTCCCATTTTTTTCTTTGAGCGTATAGTTTTAATGTCATTGCGGTACAAGCCGCCAATCCTGCATTAAGCAATTCATAAGGATTTGGTCCAAAATCATCTCCACCTACGGAGATAGGTTCATCCGCAGTTAAACTGTGTTTTTTGGTTTGAATAGAAGTGGTAAAGTTGTCGTTTATAAGGTCTAAGTGTCCCACGAGCTGTTCTCCCGCCGTATTTAAAACCTGGGATTCAATGTCGGGGAAATATCTTTTAGCCCATGAACCTATCACGGAACCAGCATATTCGCTGTCTTCCTTTTTCATGAGCAAGTGGTCTGCTTTGTCCAATGAAATAAAACTCTTAGGATGAAATGCCTGTTCGTATAGTTCTTGGGCATTTTCTATGCCTACAATGGTGTCTTGCGGCGAATGTAAAATAAGAAATGGTTTTTTTAGAGCGTGGACTATTTTTGGAAGGTCAGTATTGTCAAAGTTTTCTACAAAATCCTTATTTATAGTAAAAGGTCGACCCCCAATATTCACTTCTACAAGATCCTGTTTTTCAAAATCCGGCTTATTGTATGTGAAAAGTTTTTTTACATGTTCTACATTTGATGGGGCACCAATGGTGGCTACGGCTTTTACGTCATCTAGTTTTGATGCAGCTACCAAAACTGCCGCACCACCCAGAGAGTGACCGATAAATAAACTTGGTGCGGCATAATGCACTTTCATGTATTCGTGGACATCCATAAGGTCGTTCACGTTGGCCGTAAAATGACTCTCTGTAAAAGAACCTTCGCTGAGTCCCAAACCCGTGAAGTCGAATCTTAAGACACCAAAACCATGTTTGGTTAATGCTCTGCTAATGTTTTTTACCGCGTTTAAGCTCCCACTACAGGTGAAGCAATGACCGAAAATAGCATATTGTGAAGGTTTCTGATCCGCTGGAAGATCTAAAAAGGCATTCAATTGATAGCCTTTGGCGTTTGGGATTTCAATTTTTGGCATGACTCAGAATTATTTAAGGTTTGTGTAGCTTAAATAACGAAATAATCTGTCAATGAGATTTCGAAACTAGAAATGAAATGAATGCTTAGATTATAAATAAAGCACTTCGTCTTTCCAAAAGGATATTGTCATACCAAACTCCCATTCGTTGCCCTATTTTTTCGCGAATACCCACTTCACGAAAACCTAATTTTTTATGTAATAAGAGACTTACAGTGTTTTGAGGGAAAATTTTGGATTGCAAAGTCCAGATGCCGTACTTCTCACTTTCTTCAATGAGCTTTTGAAGCAATAAAGTACCAAAACCTTTACCGCACGCTTGCGGGTCAATATAGATACTTACTTCGCATACACCTTTATAAACCTCTCGCTGTGAGGTAGGGCTTAAAGCCGCCCAACCTTTAATAATGTCATTTTCTAAAATGACTAAGCGGCCAATTTCAAGATGACTTTTTTCCCAAGCTTCCCATTCTGGGGCTTGTAACTGGAAAGTAGCTATGCCCGTATCTATGCCTTCTTGATAGATGGTTTTCACTGCTTTCCAGTCTCTCTTTAGCATTGGTCGTATCTGCATTCTAGCAGCATCCGCCACCCGGCGTGCAAGCATTTTCTGTAGAAGCTCCTACGGTCTCCAATCTTATTTTTTGTTTTCCTTCCGGAATGCCACAACTGTCTTTTGCTAAGCAATCTGTGAACTTTGAATTTAAAACGAAATGCTCGCCATCAAAGTCGAGTCCGTATTTACCAATGGTTGCCCCTTGATACTCCACTTCTACTTCTAAATCTTCCATGCCTAACACTTTTTGGGAAAGGGCTATGATGTCGTTTAGTTTTTTTGGTGCTAGTCTGTGGTCGTGGTCTTCGGCAGACCAAAGTTGAAAATTGGCTACTTTTTCGTTTCTAACCGTACCGCCACAGTCTATAAAGTTTTTGGTAATCATGCCCACTTCAGTGACGTGAAAGTGTTCTGGAACTTTTGTGCCGTCGGCTAATTTGAATTGTAAATCTGAGATGCCTTTAAGGCTGTTTTGTACTTCTGATAGTTTCATTTTGTTTATATATTTTGATATGTATTATTGCGATATTGCGATGGTTAGTTCTAAATTTTTTTGCTTAATTATGTATTAGAGAATCGTGACGTCAGATTAAAAAGGCAATGAATAAGGTACTTAAAATTCGAAAGCATAGTAATGCTATGGTTGATGATTCTAAGGGAGTTCATGTCCAGATTTTCAGTCATTTTAACTCGTAATAGGTTTTCTAAGGTATAATTTGGATTTAGCAACAACTACCTTTGTATTTGCCAAACATATTGCTAAATAATTGGTTTATAGCCTCCCAACGTTCTGGGTGAATGCAGTAGCTCATAGAAACGCCTTCTATGGTTCCCTGAATAATCCCAATGTCTTTTAATTCTCTTAAGTGCTGACTAATGGTAGCTTGTGCCAAGCCTAATTCTTGTACCAAATCGCCATTAATGCAGGCATTGGCAGCCAAAAGGTATTCCAAAATTGCCACACGAGCAGGATGCGAAAATGCTTTAGCCACTTTAGCCAATTCGTTTTGCTCTTGCGTAAATAAATCTGTTTTGGTTATTCCCATTGTTTAAATTATTACATTGCAATATTACGATTAATGATTTTTCCAAGCAAGTTATTTCAACTATTTCTTCAAAACCTCACCACCAATCCACACGGATGAAATGGCTCTGCTGTTCCGTATGTTTTCTAAAGGATTGGCATCGAGTAAAATAAAATCAGCTATTTTTCCTTCTTGAAGGGTTCCTAAATCTTTTAGTTTCAAATATTCAGCAGCATCGCCTGTGGCAGATTTGATAATTTGTTCGGGCGTCATTCCAGATTCTTGCATCAGCTCCATTTCCAAATGCTCAAAATAGCCTTGAAATCTGGTCGGCATTCCGCTATCTGTTCCCATACAAATAGGTAGACCTGCTTTAACTAATTTACCAAGATTCGTTTTAGCCATTTTGAGGGCATTTTTGTTGGCTTCGAAACTGTCACTATTTCTAATGCCTCTCTGTCTTTCCGGATCCAAAAGCATTTCTAGTTCATGCGTATTGGCATTTTCTAAAAAGAACGCGTCCTTGAAAAAACTGGGACTATCGGCATAAACAAAAGTGGATAAATCTCTGGTGAGGGTAGGGCAATAGCAGACCTTATTAGTTTTAAGAAGATTGATAAATTCCTCATCTACTTCCTGGTCTCTTACACTGTGAGCTAAAAAGTCAGCTCCAGATTTTACCAAATCTTTCGCAATTTCTAAATCATACATGTGAGCGGCAGTCATAAGCCCATTTTTATGAGATTGCTTTATTACGGTCTTATATATTTGTGGTTTCATGGCTTCTGAGCGTCCTCTGTTATTATCGACCCTAATTTTAATGAAGTCTGTACCGTTTTTAACATTGACATCTACTTCCTTTGCTGCGTCTTCTTTGTTGGTTCCAGTGATTATCTCTCCAGCTATAAATAACCTTGCTCTATTCAGAGCAATGCTGGTGTCATTTTTAGTTTGAAAAGCCTGTGCTTCTTTTCGATCTTCGCCCAAACTTACCACAGTGGTAATTCCAAAACGAGCATAAAGTTCTAGTTGTTCTTGAATGTTTTTTGAAGAATAATGCTCTGCATCTACCTTATCATAATATCCCACATGGGCATGGGTGTTTATTAATCCAGGTATAATGGTTTTGCCGCTAGCGTCAATAATTTTCGCGTGCGTTGGTATAGGAATGGCTTCCTGCGTACCCACTTTAAATACTGCTCCATCTTTGATAATTAGTACGCCGTTTTCAATGGCCTGACTTCCTGTACCATCAATAATTCTAGCACCTTTAAAGACGGTAAGATGCTTATAGTCTGCTTTTTGGCAGGAAATTGCAAAAAGAGCGAGTAAGAATACATAAATTCTTTTCATAGCGTTTTTTAGGTTTGACTTTAAAACTACAAAAATTGATATAACGAATAATAATATCAAAGTGCCAAATCCACTCATTCACAGTTCCTTAAACTTCTATGCACTTGTTACCTGTCACTATGGAAACAATTTTTACCAACAGAAAGAGACTATTCTGTTTCAAAACCATTTGTCCGGATGAGTTAAGTCTCTTTTCTGATTTTGGATTATCCCTTTTAGGTGGAGGTTATAACACCCATAAAATTCGGAAAGCCTAGTAGTAAAAGCATATTGGATGACACAGCTTTTAGGCACCACTTGGCTACTGACATAATAGCGAGCCTGTTCATTTTATTTCTGGCTTTTTTGGATGGATTAAAACAAAAGGCTAGCTTTCTATAAATAAGAAAGAAACGTTAAAAACGTTTCTTAACCCTTACCGATCGGGAAATGAATATTGATTTAATTGTTTGTATATTAGTGTGTTAAGTTGTTTTTTTGTTATTAATGACCGATTGTAATGCTTAGCCAAATGTTAGTAGCAATTTTAGGACGACAAAAATGAAGCGACATCAATACAAAGACTTGACAATTGAAGTGCTGGATGAACCGACATATAAATATGGATCGGCAGATAACAATTTCAATTATTCAAAGATTTACTTTGGTGACAACGCAGAGCAATACCCTAGATCAAAACATGGGCTCAAAATTTATCGAGACGACCAGATTATTGACAATTGCATTATTATCGGCTCAGGCGGTGCGACAGGTGTTAATGAAAACACATCGCTTATCGACAATGACCAAATTTTAATGTGTTGTTGCGACACAATATTTTGTTTGAAACTTCCTGATCTTGAAATAAAATGGAAAACTCAGACTGACCAAGCAACATGCTTTGAAATTTATAAATTACATGACGACTATATTGTTCATGGAGAAATTACAATATCACGGCTTGACAGAGAAGGAAATATTAAGTGGCAATTTGGAGGTTCGGACATTTTTGTTTCGTTTGACAATGAAGAAGCATTTAAATTAAATGATGACCACATTGCGTTGACAGACTTTTATAATATAAAATACAATATAGACTTTGACGGAAAAGTGATGTGGACATCACTCAAGCCGACAGATAAAATTGTAGGTAACAGCATCTTGCCAAAAGCAGGGTGGGGGTGGTTACATAAACTTTTTGGCAATTAATAAACATTAGTGCAACTTAAAAGGGCAGTGCTCCGAAAGCCCCGCCTTTAACTAAACGTTAGTCAGAATCCCTCATTTTAGAGGAACTAAAAAAGAAAGCTTGCTTACGGCAGAAATGCCTTAAGTTTAAAAATATTAATCGAATGAAAGCTCGTTTTACTAATTGGTGCATGCAGAAATGTTAGCCCGATCAGAATCTTGGAGATGGGAGCATTGACAAAAGAAAATTGGCGGAGCTTTAAGCTACCCCGTTCAATATTTATTAATTCCAAAAGCATGCTCCTGATTTGATTATTTTTAAAATTAATTCCCAAAACAAGACCCATTTTTGGAGGGTAAAGGATTTTTTGTGCTTTTGTGAATTATAGTCTAAATTGGACATAAAACCATTAGTCACAACTATAATGAGTTAAACAATATGCTAACAATCAATCAATCATGGCAAAACAAATATTTATCAATTTAGCAGTAAAAGACCTTCAAAAGTCTATGGATTTTTATGCTGCATTGGGGTTTACAAACAATCCACAATTTTCAGACGACAACGCAAAATGTATGGTGTGGAGTGAAAGCATTTTCGTTATGTTATTGACATACGAAAAGTTTGCAAACTTTACATCTAAACCTATTGCAGACACCAAATCCAAAATTGCAGGACTCTTTTCCCTGTCCTTAGAAAGTATAGATGAGGTAAATGACATAATGACAAATGGACTTTCTGCAGGAGGAATAGAACCTAACGAAATGAGAGATTACGGTTTTATGACACAACGAACCATTGAAGATTTTGACGGGCATACTTGGGAAGTGTTTTATATGGATATGACTAAATTTCCCAATGAACAAGCGAGTGAATAATAAAAGCTAGAGATCACATGTGCTATGTTGATCATGCTTTTGCTTTTAACCCGGATTATGCGTTGGGGAATCGTTATGAGTTTTAAAGTACAATAAATCAGATAATTAAAGGGAATAAGCATAACACCGCTATGGTGTTTGAGGTTAAATGGGTTTACGTACTGATTTGTGTTACCCTGAGCTTGCCGATGGGAAGCAATTTAGCTACGGTCCCGATAAAATCGGGAGATTTTCTAATGCATAGAGCGGGTTTAATAAATTATAACAAACCAGATGACTAAAAGAAATAAAATTATCTATTGGTTTGCTACAATTTGGCTTGGCTTAGCAATGATTGCAAGATGGGATACAACAAGTATTTAATATAGGTGGTTTCGTTGATATAATGGAGCGATTAAGTTATCCATCTTATTTTTCAATGATAATTGGCTCTTGGAAAATACTAGGAGTTATAGCAATAATCATCCCTAAATACCCAGTGATAAAGGAATGGGCATATGCAGGTTTTTTCTTTGTAATGTCAGGTGCTATATTTTCACACATAGCAGCTAGTGAAGAATTAATTGAGATACTTCCAGCACTTTTTCTTTTAATTTTAACCGTAATCTCTTGGTATATTAGACCTGAGTATAGGAAAATAATCTCAAAAAAGAACGAAAATGGAAAAAACTAAAAGTGTAGATTAATATATCGCCCATACGGATGAAAAAGCTTGTTTGACATAATTTGGTTTACAGATATCTTTTAGGTCAATTTTAAATCAATTGCTCTATCTTGCCATCCCTTTTCAAACAATAAGATTGTATTCCCTTTATGGATTTTATTAAAAACCAAAAGAAAGTAATTCGTGCATGGTGTATGTACGACTGGGCCAACTCCGTTCATAATCTGGTTATTACTTCCGTTATTTTCCCTATTTATTTTCATGCCACTGCCGTAAATGAAGACGGCGGAGATGTCATCAACTTCCTAGGTTTTGAACTTAATAATGATGTACTGTACTCCTATACACTTTCTTTAGCTACGCTTTCGCTGGTTATTTTAAGTCCAATTTTAACGGGAATAGCAGATTATAGTGGTCGCAGGAAGTTCTTTATGAAATTTTTCTGCTATCTGGGAGCAGCTAGCTGTATGTACTTTTTCTTTTTTACCAAGGATAATATCACTGCGGCGGTCATCGCGTTTGGCTTGTCTTTAGTGGGTTGGGGAGGCTCTGTAGTCTTTTATAATTCCTTTTTGCCAGATATTGTTACGGAAGATAGATTTGACAAAGTCTCTGCCACAGGTTTTGCATATGGATATGTAGGTTCGGTTTTATTACTCATTACTAACTTAGCTATGATTATGAAACCTGAGTTATTCGGACTGACACAAGCAGATTCCGATTCTGGCTTTACATCACGAATCGCATTTATTACGGTAGGTATTTGGTGGGCTGTCTTTGCTCAAATTCCATTTTACTATTTGCCTAAAGACCAAAGCAAACCTTTTCAGATGCAATGGATTAAGAAAGGCTTCTTAGAGCTGAAGAAAGTTTATAAAGAGATGCAAACTAAAAAACTTATCAAAAGATTTTTAGCAGCCCTTTTTGTGTATGATATGGGTGTGATGACAGTCATTTATGTGGCAGCCTTATTCGCCGATAAAGAACTGAATATTCCTACGCAAGGTCTAATTATAACCATTCTTTTAATTCAGTTGGTAGCTATTCCGGGATCTTACTTGGCTTCTTTTTTATCTAGAAAATATGGAAATACTATAGCTTTAAGAATAATTGTGGCTGTTTGGGCTACGGTACCATTGGCGGCATATTTATGCACCACTGCCGAGCAATTTTATGTGATTGCCTCTGTGGTAGGCTTGGTAATGGGAGGTGTACAGTCGCTTTCTAGGTCTACTTATGCCAAGCTAATTCCGGAAGGAACAAAAGATGTGGCCTCTTATTTCAGTCTTTATGATGTGGTGGAGCGTTCTGCTACAGCCATTGGTACGTTCTTCTTTGGTTTCATTATTCAGCAGACAGGCGATATGCGAAACTCAGTGCTGTTAATCTTGGTGCTTTTCGTGATAGGTTTTCTATTGCTAATGAGAATTCCATCAAAGCATATTTATGATTGATAACTCGAAGGTCGTTAAATGATGTATCTTAAAAAGTCCCAGAGCCTCGGTAGCAAAAAAATAAAAGCAAAGTCCCATAGGGACGATACATTGGTAGAAAAATTAGATGGTTTGCAACAAAAAGCCCCATCGGGGCAATATCTGTGTATCCAAGAAATAAAACCTAAGTCAAAATGTCCCGTAGGGACTTAATATAGGTAGAAAAAACAAAAGCGTACCTACAAAGAAAGCCCATTAGGGGCGATATATCGGTAAATTCCCGAAGATAAAAACACAACAAAAACAATTAATCAAAAGTTTTCGCCGAGTCCGCCACCAATCTATTGATTTCAGCCAGTTCCTGGGTCGTTAGATTTCTCCATTTGCCTATTGGGGTATCTAATTTAATGTTCATAATTCTCACTCTCTTTAGCGTGATTACCCTATAATCTAGGTGCTCGCACATCCTTCTGATTTGCCTATTAAGCCCCTGCGTCAAAATAATTCTGAATTCAAATTTACCCGTTTGCTCCACGAAACATTTCTTAGTAATGGTATCTAGTATAGGAACACCCATTCCCATTCTTTGAATAAAATTATTGGTTACGGGTTTATTGACACTCACTATATATTCCTTTCCGTGGTTGTTTCTAGAACGTAGAATTTTGTTTACCATGTCGCCATCATTGGTCAGTAAAATCAAACCTTCGCTGGCTTTGTCTAATCTGCCGATAGGGAAAATGCGTTTCGGGTGATTGACAAAATCAATAATATTGTCTTTTTCTACACCTACGTCTGTGGTACAAACGATACCCACAGGCTTATTAAGAGCAATGTAGATGTATTCTTCCTTCGGCTTGTTAATAGATTTTCCATCTACCGCTACCTCATCTTCAGGGCTTATTTTCGTACCCATTTCTGGTACAATGCCATTGATGGTAACTCTTCCTTCTTCTATAAGTTTGTCGGCCGCTCTTCTAGAGCAGTAACCAGCCTCACTTAAAAACTTATTTATTCTTGTTAATGACATGAAATCAGTTGGTCGTAAATCCTTTTAAATTGAAGGTCGCTATATCCAAAAGTAGGCTCTTGAGAGCAAAATTGTTCAAAGGCTTCCTGTAAATCTGGCTTATTTGTATCTAACAAAATTCGTTTAACGGCGTTCGTTAAATCTCCATTTATTCTGCGTTCGTTTGCTTTGGCGGCGGTCAATAGGAAAGGAAGTGTTTTTCTATGTGCTGCTGCCAATGCTTCTATTTTAGATTGATCGGCACTTTGAAAAGCAGGCCATAAGCCTTTTAAAGTAGCTAATTCGGAAGAAGAGACCGCTATTTTGTTTGCAAGAGATTGTTTTAAATCTTCGGAATTCATATTTCCAAATCCAAACTCGCTGTTAGGTAAAACTAGATAGACCGTTTGGTTTTTTAGTAAGGAGATAACAAACCATAAATTAACTTGACAAAATAGGTCAAACTCAAACCACAAGTGAGTGGTAGCATTCTCTGGAAGGGTTGATATTTTTTCAAATTCCGAAACCACATCTTTGAAATAATCGATTTTGACATGCTCGGTTTCCACGTAGTGATTCAGATAGGCAGCCCTTAGTTCAAAAAGTTGGTTCAAACTATGTGCCTTTACAACTCCATCTACTAGTGCTTCTCTACATATTATAATCTCCCCAGAAATATCCTTTGGGAGTTGATGTAAAAGCATGTCTCCATTAAGTATGTGGTAGGTCAAGCTCATGCAGAAAGCAAAGGGAAATAACGCTCTTCTAAAACTTGATAATGATGATTGGCATGACCTATGATAACAAAACCAAGGGCCAGAACACTAATGTCACTCGCAAAAGTTACTCCTGTCCTTTGAAGCATTTCTGCGTTAAAACTCTTAAAAAGAGTGGTAGCAGCAGCTCTTACACTTTCCCATTCTTCCATTAAATCGTCCACGGTTCTGTCGGATACGGAGGTGTTTTTCGCAAAATCCTGTTCGTCAAAACCTGGCAAAACTGTTTTGTCATTTCTGGCAAATCGTAATGCTCTGTAGGTCATAATTCTTTCGGTGTCAATAATATGCTGTAAAATATCTTTCACGGTCCACTTGCCGGCAGCGTAAACTTCATCTTCCAAAGCCTTTAATTTTGCTATGTCAGCCATAATGGCAGTAGGTTTGTTTTTTTGAAATGCAACATCTAGTGGCACATTGTCTACCTTTCTAATGTATCTATCAAAGAAAACAGGTAATTCTGGCATGTCCGACCACTTCATTGTCATGAGGTATTGTTTTTGATGGTAGTACAAAAAACGGCACCCTTTTGTCAATAAAAAAGGCCTTTTAAATAAAAAGACTATTAATTAAGTTTTTGTAAACCTTAATTGCCAATGAGTCGTAATTTAAGATGGCACTAAAAAAGTGAAACAATGGAAGAAGAAGCTATAAATAACGAAGAAGAGGCTTTAGAAGCAGATGAGCTGAACAAGAAGCCTCGATATTCGGAAACGGAAAAGTATAAGGTTTTTGATGCTGAGTTTATGCCTCATATAGACTCCATGTATAATTTCGCCTTTCGTCTAACAAATGATGAAGACGGAGCAAATGACCTCGTACAGGATACCTATATGAAGGCCTTTAGATTCATTAATTCCTTCCAGCAAGGCACTAATGCTAAGGCTTGGCTATTCCGTATATTAAAAAACTCTTTTATAAATGATTATAGAAAAAAGAGTAAGGAACCTGCCAAAGTAGATTATCAAGAAGTAGAGTCTGTTTATAACTCTGCAGACGAGCCTCAATATAATGGAACAGTAGATTTAAGAACCGAAATGGTTCATGATCTTATTGGTGATGAGGTTGCTATGGCTTTAAACGGACTACCCGTAGATTTTAGGACGGTTATTATATTATGCGATATTGAAGGCTTTACTTATGAAGAAATGGCTAAGATTTTAGACATCCCAATCGGAACGGTAAGATCTAGATTACATAGAGCTCGGAACTTATTGAAAGAGAAATTGCGTTCTTACGCTACAAGCATGGGATATAAGGAGTTACGCTAATATCACATAGGTCTAAAAAGTTTAAATTTAAGTTTTCAAATGAGCGAGGTTAAAATATCTGAAGTAAAACATAATTGCGAGAATCATGAACGATGTATGCAAATGATTCAAGCGGTTTTGGACGGTTCAGCTTCTAAGGAAGAAATGGAGCACTTCAAAAATGAAATGGATACGTGTTTGCCTTGTATAGAAGGACATGAACTTCAGAAAAGTATTAAAGACGCTTTAAGTGTGAAGTTGGAGAAAAAATGTTGTCCCAAAGCAACTGTTTCATCCATCAGAGAAAAGTTAGGTTTTGCTACAATGATTGTAGCCATTGCTATACTTCAGCTTAAAGTGATTCAAGCTGTTTTTTAAAATAGTTTCTTAAGTATAACGGCATCCACTGAAATGAATTTCAGTGGATTTTTTATTTTTGTGCAACCAAAACGCTATACATGGGCAAAGCCATCATTTTTTGTGCACCTTCTGGGTCTGGAAAGACCACACTTGTAAAACACCTTTTATCTACGCATGAAGACCTAGGGTTTTCTATATCAGCATGTACAAGAGATAAAAGAGGCAGAAACGAAACCCATGGAGCAGACTATTATTTCTTAAGCATAGATGAGTTTATTGAACGCATCCAGGCCGACGAATTTATAGAGTGGGAGGAGGTTTATCCAGGGGGCTATTATGGCACCCTTAAAACGGAGATTGAAAGACTGTGGTCAGAAGGCAAAAATGTCATTTTTGATGTGGATGTAAAAGGGGGTTTGCAGCTCAAAAAATACTTTGGAGATAAGGGTTTGGCTATTTTTGTCAAAGTGCCCAACGAGGTAGTTTTGGAAGAAAGGTTACGAAATAGGGGTACAGAAACTGAAGAAAGTATTTCAAAAAGACTTTATAAAGTAAAGTTTGAAATGACATTTCAAGATAAGTTTGACGTAGTGTTACTGAATGATGATTTGGAATCTTCACAAAAGAAAGCCGAACAACTCTACACCGATTTTAAAAATGACGCATTGACAATAGAAACAAAACCGCTAAGAGTTTAAGTATGAAAATTGGTTTGTTTTTTGGCTCCTTTAATCCTATCCATTTGGGGCATTTGATTATTGGAAATACTATGGCCACTCATACAGACTTAAATGAGGTTTGGTATATTGTTTCTCCCCAAAACCCCTTTAAAAAAAATAAGGGCTTACTACATGAGTTCGACAGACTCACGATGGTAGAAAAGGCCATTGCCGATAATCCAAAACTACGGGCTTCTGATATAGAAATGCATCTTCCTAAACCCAGTTATACCATTGACACACTAACTGTTTTAGCAGAAAAATACCCCCAGCATGAGTTTGTGCTTATTATGGGAGAAGATAATCTGGTGCAGTTTGAAAACTGGAAAAACCACGACAAAATATTAGAATTTTATAAACTCTACGTTTATGAAAGACCCAATACCGCTGAGCATAAATTCAGAAAGCACCCCTCTGTGGAATTTGTGGCGGCACCTCTATTAGATATTTCTGCCACTTTTTTGAGAAAGTGTATTAAAGAAGGCAGGTCTATCAAATACATGGTGAAAGAAGAAGTGGAGCAGTATATTGCTTGGAAAGGTTTTTACGCCTAAACTTCCTCGCCAATTACTTTCAAGCCTTTTAGCGTCAAATTAATATCTACATCATCAAACTCCGATTGCAATCCTTTTAATATAGAAGACAAGCCACCCGTGGCAAATACTTTACATGGCGTACCTATTTCCTTTTTAAAATGGGTCAATAAGTTTCTAACTAAACCTTCATAGCCATATAACACACCAGACTGAATAGATTTTAAGGTATTTCTACCAATAGCTTTTTCTGGTAATTCTAAAGGAACTTCTGGCAGCTGTGAAGTCTTAGAAAAAAGAGCATGAACGGCGGTTTTAAGGCCAGGCGTAATGGCTACTCCCAGCACTTCTCCTTTATTACTGACAGCGGTAAAAGTAAGTGCCGTGCCAAAATCCACCACAATACAGGCAGACTGCGAACTTTTAAAAGCAGAAACGGCATTGCAATACAAATCTGAACCAAGTTCTTCAGGGTTTTCAATATCCACAGAGACCTCAGGATGAATTCCTGGCTTAACCACAATGGTTTTGGAAGTACTTAACCTGTTTAGAATGTCTTCAATAATATTAGTTAACTCTGGTACTACACTGCTTAAGACGGTTTTCTGGAATTGGTCGGCTGAAATATTATTTTCCAAAAAGAAATTATGAAGCCCATATTCAAAGAACATAGTGCCTTCATCTTTTTTAGAAGGAATCCGATAAGTATGTTTTAGGTGGTCGCCTTCAAATATCCCAAAAAGAATATCTGTATTACCAATATCTGCAACGAGCATAGACAGGTTAGTTTTTTTGTGAAAATTAAGGAATAAATCTTATTTAAGGTATACGCAGATTCGCATTCATGTATTTGAAGTGATTTATGAGAGCATTTACTTTCTTGATTTTTAGATTTACAGTGGCACTAATTCATTATAAAAAAGCAAGTTTATGTACCGCTAAATCATTAGTTTCATATATACAAATGAACCTTTAAAAACCCATATACGGAGTTCTTTTTTTTTTCAAATGATTGATTATAAGTATTCTATACGCATTTAGCTGCAGCGTAGTTAACAATAATTTTATTAGGAAAATCAATGCATCAAGAATAAATTTGGGGCATCGATTGAAAATGAACTAGTCAAACACTTTCTTTAAATTTACCATTTACCTCTTGGTACAGATGAATTTCCACGTATAAACTTTAACATTCACACATGAAAAATAAAATAATAATGACAATACTCACAACAGTATTTGCAGCGGTTAGCTTTTTAAGCTGTAATACTTCAGATTTAGTTCCGGAAATACCTCTAGTCTTAGAATATTCAATTATAAATGGCGATACCATTCGAATAGCTGTTAATGAGAATATCTCCAAAATCAAACAGAAGGACTTAGATAATAAATACGTAATTATAGGTGATACCGTACTCAATTATCATTCATTGAAGTTGCATGAGGTACCTGAATACTTGTTAAAAGAAGATAAAATAAAAAATAAGGAAGATGAATCACTCCACAATAAACCTTTAAGATATGTGGCTTTTGGTGGAAGCATGTCTGCCGGGGTGCAAAACGGAGGGTATTTCAATGAAGGTATGGCCACAAGCTATCCAAGTTTAATAGCAAGGCAAATGAAATTAGCAAAATTCAAACAACCTGAATTTGCTAATGAAGATTTCAATGGTTTTGGTAGGAAAATTAAAACAGATTATAATCCAACTGGTGGTCCCTTGCCAAAATTCAAATATGTAAGCAATAACCTTGGAATTGAGTCAATATCAGAAAAAAGTATTGGAATGAGTCAACTGACAACAACAGAAATAGACGCAATCAGTGTTCCAATTACAAATAGAACTTACATTGGAGCTAATTTGGTCGGAATTTCTGGTATTGATGAGGAGTCGCAACTATTCTTTTCTTTTCTCTCAAGACTATTCAGTGAAGATAAAGCAAGTATCTATGACTACTATAAAGAAGCTAATTTCGATTTGTATACGTTTGATAGTGGATATGATGATATATTAAATGTAATATTTACGGGGAATCCATCTCTTTTGGGTTACTCCTGGAATACAGACAATACATATAAAGATAACCCAGACTTTCTAACGGACTCTCCAGAACTACGTTTAATAAGATATTTGCATCAGACGGTTAAAGAAAATAAAAAGTCGGATATTAAGGGTTTTTTAGCTACTATCCCGAATGTCTTGGCATTTCCTGTTTTTAACTTATCTAATCAATCTGACTTATCAAAAAATTATGGTATTAATAGGATTTATGTAAGAAATCCTAGAGATTTTTCTGTTCGATTACTTGAGTTTGAAGAACGATTAATTGCGACTTCATCGATAGATTCATTATTAAGCCCTAAAGTGAATATTGCATTAAAGCCAGGGCTTTCAAAAGAGAATCCTTTAAATGTTACAGATGTAATAGGTAGTGGAATTGGTATTAATAATTATATAGAATTTGTCAATACCCATTTTAACAACCTAGGCAAAAAATACGGAGTCAATATTGTAGATTTAAACTCACTTTTCAAGCAAGTTATTGAAGGAAAATACATAACCCATGATGGGCAAAGAGCGGATGCGTCTTATCCCAACGGTAACTTCTTTAATGCAGATGGGATAAGTCTAAGTCCATTTGGTCAAGCTATAGTGGCGAATGAGTTTTTACGGGTAATGAATTCTGTCTATGATACAAAAATCCCACTGATTTCTACGGCTCACTACCTCCAGAAGAAATAGCTAATAAACTTCACGAAATTTTAAAACAACGACCAATGAAAAAATAT
>NZ_JBSRVI010000046.1:0-20137 GCF_055134445.1 Arcticibacterium sp. | reverse complement strand
GCCTTAATGGCGTCTTCCATAAAGATCATAGGGAGCCGAGTGTCTGATTCTAAAAAGCAATGATAAATTCCTGTGCGTATCGCTTTGTGAAAGATATCTATGGCATAATCTGTAGTGCCACCTCCGGGCATAGACTGGTAACCTACCACGCCAGGATATCGCAAAGACCTTACATCTAGTCCATAACGTTTAAAATAATACTGACACCAATTTTCGCCAGCGGCTTTGCTCATACCATAAACTGTGGTAGGATTTAAATAGCTATCCTGAGAAGTGAATTCCTTATTAACCGCAGGACCAAAAACAGCAATAGAACTTGGATAAAACACTCGGTCCAAATGGTGTACTCTGGCTACTTCAAGTACGTTTAGAAGTGCTTTCATATTAACATCCCATGTATGAAGAGGGTTATTCTCTCCATTGGCAGATAATATAGCTGCTAAATGATAAATCTGAGTAATTCCATGATTAACGATAACATGCTGAAGCTGATTATAGTTGGTAGCATCTAAAATCTCAAACGTTCCTTGATGTTGAGCTTTGTTTACGAGATCTGAGCTGATGATATTTGCCACACCAAATTTTTGTTGTAAGGCTTCAGTCATCACTGTTCCTAATTGGCCATTGGCACCGACTAACAAAATTTTGGATTTCTTCATACTGTTTTTGCCAATAGGGTTATTGACTCCGTTCTAATTACTTACAAAAGTACTATATGAAGGTATATCATGACAAATATGTTAATATATCCATTTAATTAGCTGCTATATTTGCAATAGACAGTAGTAATTACTTTTGTGCAATGGAAAATAATTAATTAGCAATAAAATTTGTGCTTAAATGGATCAGCTAGACGAAACGGATAAGATAATTCTTCGAACTTTACAGACGGATGCAAAAAAGACAGCAAAGGAAATAGCAGCTTCCTTAAAGCTTACTACCTCTCCTGTATATGACAGGATAAGAAGATTGGAAAGGCTCGGTTTTATTAAAAAATATGTCGCTATTCTTGATAAAACACTCATTAATAGATCTGTTACGTCTATTTGTCAGGTTTCTATGAGATACCATAATGAAACCTTTATAGAGCATTTTGAGCAAGAGATAAAAAAGTTGCCGGAGGTACAGCGATGTTATCACTTGGCAGGTCAGGTTGACTTTGTCTTAGAAATTCATGTGAAAAGTCTAGAGGAATACCATGATTTTGTGAAATATAAGTTGTCAAAAATCGAGAACATTGGGTCTCTTAATAGCACTTTCGTTCTGAAAGAAATAAAACAGAGTTCAGCGTTTTATATCTAGCATTGATAATTTGAGCATATTCTTCAACTACTCTTTTTAGTGGTATGTGTTAGAGGTACTTTTTGAGATATTCTTTCATTAGGTTTTGGAATAATACAGATGCTTTTAAAAATCGATTTTAAAACCTCTCTTTACAGATATTAAATAAGGAGGAAGAGGTTTTTTAGTAAGTAAGTGTAGGTTAAATTTGCGGTTGAGTTCTCTTAATATAAAGTTCAACCCATCATAAAATGAAATTCAAACTAATTGTTTTATCACTTTTCGCCTTTACAAGTCAATCCTTCGGTCAATATTCAGGAATTGAAAAAGACATAAATGCAAACCGTAAAGGCCAATTAATCATCAAAGCAAAACCAGGGGCAAAGGTTACAGTTGAGCAACTAAGCCATGAATTTTGGTTTGGAGGAGCTATCAGTAACGGTCTTGCCGGAAATAATTGGTCTGCTGAAGACAAAAAGGAATATAAAGAAAAATTTCTAATGAATTTCAATTCTGCTGTTACAGAAAATGCTGTGAAATGGGGGAGTATGGAGCGTGAGAAAGGCAAGGTAAACTATGAGACAGTAGATGGTATCTTAGAATGGGCGGATGAAAATGAGATTAGAATTCGCGGGCATAATATTTTTTGGGGCATAGAAAAGTTTGTGCAGCCTTGGCTCAAAGAAATGGATGATAAGGAGCTTGAAGCTACTTTGAAAAATAGAGCTTATGATGTAGCTGAAAGATATAAAGGTCGTTTTGTGGAATATGACCTAAACAATGAAATGGTGCATGGAAACTTCTATGAAGACAGATTAGGAGATGGCATCACCAAGAAAATGGCAGATTGGTTTCATGAAAAAGACCCTGATGCGAAGTTATGGTTAAACGATTATGATATTTTGACAGGAAAACGATTAGATGATTACATGGCACAAATCAGAAAGTTTTTGAGTCAAGGAGTACCAATAGCTGGAATAGGTGTTCAAGGGCATTTACATGCAGAAACTTTTGACAGAGCTGAATTGAAAAGGTCATTAGATTCATTGGCAATTTTTGGTTTGCCTATTAAGATTACGGAGTTTAATGTGCCAGGGCAACGCTCTAAATGGGTGGATAACAAAACGGATAAAATGACTCCAGAGCAAGAATTAGTAAAAGCACAAGAGCTGGTAGATTATTATAAAATCTGTTTTGCTCAGCCATTGGTTACAGGAATCTTACAATGGGGTTTCTGGGAAGGTTCAAACTGGATCCCAGCATCTTCTTTGTACCGAAAAGATTGGTCGCCAACACCTGCAGCGGATGCTTATCAAAACTTAATTTTTAAACAATGGTGGACTAAAACCTCTGGAGTGATGGCTAGCGATGGTCAATCTAAGATTCCTGCGTTTTATGGGAAATATAAGATTATGGTAGATGGGGTAGAAAAGGAAGTGACATTGCGTAAAGGACAGGGTAGTATAGAAGTGAAATTTTAGCATAAGAATCATTGAAATAAAACCGCTAGGGGCAGTCTGTCGCTTGGATAAAAGTTTTGTAAGATAGAATCTGACTTAACTTATTCAACCGAAGCATATTCAGAGTTAAATGAATAATTAATTTAGTAAGCATTTGTAAGAATCAAGATATGTAATAAGCTGCAACTGTAGCGATAGATGAGTTTAGAGGGGTTTGACCCCTCTAAACAAGTAACTTATATGGGCTTTTGTATGTTTTGGCTCAGTTAGGAAACCATCATGAGCTTGATTTACTTGAACATAAGTGACTTAAGGATTTCTTTAAATCTAATTCACAATAAATTTAGTTGACGCTTTTTTTTAAGTCTGTATTAGTCCCAACTTATAATCTTCTTTTATAGGAGCATGATTGGCGGCATCAATTCCTATTGAAATAATTTTTCTAGTTTCTAGTGGATCTATAACGCCATCTGTCCAAAGGCGGGCGGCGGCATAGTAAGGGCTTAATTGTTCTTCGTAATTTCTTTTGATGCTTTCCATATCGCGTCCCTCCTTATTTTTGTTAGCCTGTTCTATTTGAAACAAAGTTTCTGTGGCAGCAGCACCACTCATAACAGCCATTTGAGAACCAGGCCAAGAATATATTAGTCGAGGATCATAGGCTTTTCCACACATGGCATAATTTCCTGCACCATAGCTGTTTCCCACTATAAATGTGAATTTAGGCACAACCGAATTTGACATAGCCGTGACTAGTTTAGCTCCATCTTTAATAATGCCACCATGCTCGCTACGACTCCCAACCATAAAACCCGTAACATCTTGTAAAAATACAAGTGGGATACGTTGCTGGTTGCAGTTCATAATAAAACGAGCTGCTTTATCCGCCGAATCGCTATAGATCACGCCACCTATTTGCATTTCTTTTGCATTTCCAGGTTTATTGGCTTTGACAATCATTCGCTGATTTGCCACTATTCCTACAGACCAACCGTCAATTCTAGCCCAACCACAAAGAATAGATTTGCCGTATTCTTCTTTATATTGTTCAAAATCAGAATTGTCCACTAACCGCTCAATAACCTCAAGCATGTCGTATGGTTTAGTTTTGGTTGTGGGTAAAATGGTATAGATCTCCTTTTCGTCTTTTTGGGGTTTCACTGGTTCTTTTCTATTGAAACCAGCCTTTTCATAATGACCCATTTTATCCATAACTCTTTTAATGGCATCCAGACAGGCAGTGTCATCATCGTACATATTATCTGTTACGCCAGAAATGGCAGATTGCGTAAAAGCTCCTCCTAAAGTTTCAGAATCTACTTCTTCGCCAATGGATGATTTCACCAAATAGGGCCCTGCTAAAAAAACAGATCCTGTTCCTTTAACTATTAGGGTGTAATCAGACATAATAGGGAGATAGGCTCCTCCAGCCACACAACTACCCATAATGGCAGAAATTTGAGGAACACCCATCGCTGATAGCTTGGCGTTATTTCTAAAAACTCTTCCAAAATGCTCTTTATCAGCAAAAATATCTGATTGCAATGGAAGGTAAATGCCTGCCGAGTCTACAAGGTAAATAATGGGTAATCGGTTTTCCATTGCAATTTCCTGTGCCCTGAGGCACTTTTTGCCAGTAATAGGAAACCAAGCCCCAGCTTTTACCGTGGCATCATTACTTAAAATTACACATAGCCTACCTGAGACATAGCCCATCACACAAACGACGCCTCCATTAGGACAGCCGCCTTCTTCTTCATACATCCCGTCGCCTGCAAAAATTCCGATTTCTATATAGTCCTTATCCTTGTCTAATAGATGCTCTATTCTTTCAAAAGCGGTCATTTTACCTTTGGCTTTATGCTTCGCAATTTTTTTCAAGCCACCACCCAGTTTTATACTCGCATTTTTCTCTTTTAATTCATCCAGTAAAGAGGCCATTGTTATCATAGTTATTTCAATTTAGGCTGTTTAGTAAGTATTTACGTTTATTAGAATGAAGGCGATCCCTCATCTGGAATAAAATGAAGGTATTGATAATGAGGGAATAAATGTCTACATTTTAAACATCAACAAACACTACAATTTAAGCTATGAATATTTTAGAGACAAGTATGTCAGACTTTAACATGATAAAGGAAAGTGCTGTGGATTTTGCAAGACGTGAAATAGACCCCCACAAAATGAGATGGGACGAAGCTCAGGAGTTTCCAATAGAAGTTTTTAAGAGAATGGGTGCTTTGGGCTTTATGGGGATTTTAGTACCTGAAAGTTACGGCGGATCTGGTTTAGGTTATCAGGAATATATCACCATCATAGATGAGATATCTCAGGTCTGTGGAGGTATTGGTCTTTCTTTGGCAGCTCATAATTCTTTATGTACGAATCATATTTTGAGTTTCGCTAACGAAGAACAAAAATTACGTTACCTGCCAAAGTTAGCTTCTGGCGAATGGATAGGGGCTTGGGGTCTAACAGAAACTGGCTCGGGCTCGGATGCTGGCGGGATGGAAACCACCGCGGTAAAACAAGGAGATTATTATATCATAAATGGTTCGAAAAACTTTATCACACATGCTATTTCTGGCGATGTAACGGTGCTAATGTTAAAAACGGGTAATGCAGGAGGTAGCCATGACATGAGTGCATTTATCATAGAAAAAGGAACACCTGGTTTTACTTCTGGCAAAAAAGAGGATAAACTCGGTATGCGTGCTTCTGAAACCGCTGGTTTATTTTTGGAAAATTGTAAGGTACATAAATCACAAATGATAGGAGAGGAAGGCGAAGGCTTTATTCAAGCTCTTAAGCTTTTGGAGGGAGGCCGCATATCTATTGGAGCACTATCTTTAGGCATTGCGAAAGGGGCATTCAAAAGTGCTTTGGCTTATACTCAAGAGCGAAAACAGTTTAATAAACGCATTTCCGATTTTCAAGCGGTAAGGTTTGATTTGGCTGAAATGGCTACTGAAATTGAAGCATCGGAGCTGTTGATTAGAAATGCGGCAAAGCTTAAAATGGAGGGGAAAAACACTTCAAAAAAATCTGCTATGGCTAAACTTTATGCCTCAGAAACTGCGGTAAAGGTTTGCACCAAAGCCTTGCAGCTTTTTGGAGGTTATGGTTATTCCAAAGAATACCCCGTGGAAAAATACTATAGAGATGCCATGTTATGTACCATTGGCGAAGGAACCTCTAATATTCAAAAAATAGTCATTGCTAAAGAGTTGTTAGGTTAAAATGAAAAGCGAAATACAAATAACAGATTGTCCGAGAGATGCTATTCAGGGTATTAAACGCATGATTCCCGCCGAAGTCAAAGCGGAATATATCCAAGAAGCCCTAGATTCTGGGCTTTTTCATTCGGTAGACTTTGGGAGTTTTGTTTCGCATAAGGCAGTGCCTCAAATGTCGGATACCGAGCAAGTGCTAAAAAGGCTTCAAAAGCCTAATGGTAAAACGCAATTGCTAGCGATTATTGCAAACGAACGCGGTGCTGAACAGGCGTCTCAATTTGAAAAGATAGATATATTAGGTTTTCCTTTTTCGGTGTCGGAAGAATTTCAGCTTCGCAACACAGGTGCAAGTAGAGAGGAGGCTGTGCAAAGAATCTCTGCCATTCAGGAGATTGCCAAAAAAGGGGGACAGAAAGTAAGAGTGTATATGTCAATGGCTTTTGGTAATCCTTATAAAGAAATTTGGAATGTGGAAGAGGTTGTTTTTTGGGCAAACCAATTGACAAAGCTGGGCATTGATTCCATGGCACTATCGGATACTGTAGGTGTGGCAGATGTGAAGTCTATAAGCGAATTATTCCTACAACTAAATTCTAAATTCCCTAAAACGGAATGGTCGGCTCATTTGCATGCAGCCCCTGGTAAGTGGAGAGAGAAGGTTTTTGCAGCACATAAAGTAGGATGCGAGCATTTTGATGGAGCATTTTTAGGGTATGGGGGCTGTCCGATGGCCAAAGACGAATTGGTAGGCAATATTCCAACAGAAGAATTACTTCAATGGAGGGGGGAGGAATATGATAAGATTGCTAAATTGAAAACGGCTTTTCAAAAAATGATCGCTCATGCCTGATTACTTTCAAAACACAGATGATTATAAAATTGTAGGCTACACTCACCTTCTGGTTAAAAAGAAAGGTACAAGGCTCTTTGTTACGCTAAATAGACCCGAAAAAAGGAATGCTTTTACGCCCTTGCTGATTAATGAATTGGCTTATGTCATGCAAGGAGTTAACCATGATGAAAATATAAATTCGGTTATTATTAAAGCAAATGGTCCTGTTTTCTGTGCAGGAATGGATTTGAAAATCTTCCATGGCGATAGCCAAGAATTAATACCAGAAAAATTTCAAGCCAATGGACTCACCATGGCCATGGCTCTTAGACAACTTAACAAACCTTTGCTTGGTGTGGTAGAAGGGCCGGTAATTGCGGGTGGTTTTTTAATCATCAATGAATGTACTATGGTGATAGCTACGGAAAATGTTTGGTTTCGTCTGCCGGAAATAGAAATTGGTCTTTTCCCATTTCAAGTAATGGAAAGACTTTCTGAAATTGTGGGAGAAAGAACAGCGTTGGAATGGGCTTTGACGGGGCGGAAGATTTCTGCTGCTGAGGCTCTAAAGGCTGGGTTGGTCAATAGAATTTTTAAAGAGGGAGATGTACAAATGCCAATGGATGGGTTGCTTGGTTTAATAGATAAAGCCAATGTTAACTTATTATTTTCAGCAATAGGCACACTTAAAAAAATGAAATCTACCAAAGAAGAAGACAAATCAAAGCTATTGAAATCTGTTTTGGAGCAATTTTCGAACAAGAAATGAGGGAATTTATTCCTATATAGTGAAATCAGGTTGAATAAAAGAATGCATCAGGTAATCATAACAAAAGCCAAATCAGACGAAGAATTAAATGGAATACTGGCACTTCAGTCGGCCAACTTACGTAAAAATCTGAGCCATGAGGAAATGCAAACACAGGGTTTTGTGACCTTGGAGTATGATTTCGATTTCTTAAAGATCATGCCAGCAGGTCACCATCACATCATAGCTAAAGATGGACATAAGGTTGTCGGTTATGTTTTATTGATGGATAGGTCTACCAATCATCTAATGAAAGAGGGAGCTGGCATTTTTCCAATTTTCCATGAAACTATGTATAAAGGACATCGTTTGGGTGACGCCAATTACGTTTCCGTTGGCCAAGTTTGTGTTGATAAAGACTATGCAGGGCAGGGTTTAATGCGTAGGCTTTATAATTATTATAGAGATGCCTACCGTGGTGTTTACGATTTAGCGATGACGGATGTTTCTAGCCGGAACGCTCGTTCTTTAAATGCTCACATAAAAACAGGCTTTGAGATAGTTAAAACCTTTGATGAACCTGATGCAGGTGAGCCATGGGAGATTATTGTTTGGGATTGGCGAGGAGAAAATTAAACAGCAATCACATTAAACCGATAATCCAAAGGGTCAAAACCTTCCAAAAGAGTCTCAATAAGCCCATTCTCTTCTGTATAGAAATTTAGCATATTGTCTTTTCTTTCTTGAAGTCCAGCTCCAGGACATAAATGTTCTCTTAGCTTTTCTATCTTAGACATCGCCTCTGAGAAGTTCCTTTTCTCGGTGCGAATCAACTTTTTCTCAAGGGTATTCAACAAAGCCACGCTTTTAACTTTAAAAGCTTCTGAAGTTCTGGCCAATGTAATGTCAATACTATTTGCTTTAGCAATAATGCCAGCGTACATCTTTTCTAGTTCGGCTAGTTCCTCAGTTAATTCAAGCTCTTTGTCCGAGTGACTTTTTACATATGTAGCTTTTAAAGAATCCGTGGTTTTGAAAATGTCTGCGATACCAAATCCTAGCTTTTCTAAAGACTTACTACTTTTTTCATCCAGTAGTAGTCCAAAGTTTCTTGGAATTAAAGCAGGGAATGCTTCTTTGTAAAATTCAAAGACAGGCATTAATTGTAACCAATATGGAACTTCAGAAGGACCTCCGATATAAGCAAGGTTCGGCAGAATCCACTCTTCATATAATGGGCGGAGGACTACATTAGGGCTTAATTTTTCAGGTTCGTTCTCTATGATGGAAAGAATTTCTTCTTCCGTAAAGTTGATTTCCGTGTTTAACACTTCAAATCCTTCGTTGGTTTTAACAATTCTTTCTCTTAAACCATCTTCTAGGTAGAAGAAGTTGATTTCTCTTGGGCTTATTTGAGTTTTATAACCAAGTGCCTCTATGTCAGCAGTTCTTTTATTGACTAATTCGAAAGCAGAATTATTAAGAATGTCATCTTTCATAACAGTGGCAAACTCAGATTTTAACACGCGTGAGTCTGCGTCCAAGGTGATTAAATCATATTCCCCGAAAAGATGATGCATGTATTGACGTACCGCATCGCCTAAATTTGTACTGTTTTGATAAGCTTCCTTGAAGAATTTTGCACCTTTTCCTAATTGACCGGCAAGTTCAGGAAGACCATCGGGGGTCATTCTACCCACCGCACCCGTTTGTGAGGTTGTCCATTTTCTTTTTTCTCCAAAGGCTCTGCAAACCTGAATTTCTTCTAAATCATGGTCTTCTGTAGCCATCCAATATAGGGGAACAAAATTGCAATTAGGGTATGCTTCTTTTAGTTTTTTAGCCAAGTTAATGACCGTAACTATCTTAAATATAATGTATAATGGTCCTGTAAATATGTTGAGCTGATGACCCGTGGTGACGGTGTATGTGTTCGGTTCTAATAGGACATCAATATTCGGCTTGCTTTCAAGGTGAGCGTATTGCTTATGTAGTTCAGAAACTAAATTCTGCCTTTTTTGACTATCAAAACTTTTGTTTGCAATTAACTTCTTGAAATTGTCAATCTCAGGATATTGATTGTAAAAAGGTTTTAATGACTCTTCTTTATTGATATAGTCTAGAAATAGTTGCGAAAATGCTCCTATTTTCTCCAAAGGTAATTTTTGACAGCCTGGTTCCACGTAATAGCTTTTGATTGGATTGTAAACGATTCAATTTAGCTAAGGGTTCGCAGAAATCCTTGCTTGTTGCATAAGGTTTGTAATTTTGCACATTAAATACCAATAAATGATTAAGCTAACGGCAGACGGAACTACCACCATTTACAGCGAATATTTCAATCAATATTATCATTCGCTATTCGGAGCGAGGCTTGAAGCTGAAAAAGTGTTTATTGAATTAGGTTTAGAGTATGCTTTAGAGAAGTTTGAGGAGGTCGACATCCTTGAGATGGGATTTGGAACAGGTTTCAACGCTTTATTAACTTCTGAGAAAGCAGAAGAGTTTAAGAGAAATGTCAGTTATACGGCGTTGGAGGCATATCCTGTAGAGGAAAAACTGCTAAAAGACTTGAATTTTAACATTCAAAGCCTTCAAAGGATGGCTTGGGAGATGCCATCAAAGGTCAATCTGTTTTTCAATTTTATAAAACATAAGGTTGAATTGGAGACTTTTGTGACGACCTCAAAGTTCAATTTAGTTTATTATGATGCTTTTGCTCCATCTTCACAACCAGAACTTTGGACTGAGGAGATATTTCAAAAGGTAGCAGATATGATGATCAAGGATGGAGTTTTGGTTACCTATTGTTCTAAAAGTTATGTTCAACGAAACCTTAGAGCAGCTGGTTTTACGGTAGAAAAGCACCAAGGGCCACCAAGAAAACGTGAGGTGCTTCGTGCGATTAAAAACTAATTGGGACAGTAGAATATTTCGGCAATTAAATTTCCTTTAGAAATAGTGGATTCAAAACCAGGTTGAAATATGATAGATTTACCACCTTTAAGGCTTACTTCGAAGTTGTCACTTTCCAGAATCACTTTCGAACTTATTTCGATACTTTCAAGTGCCTTATACTGGAGATAGCTATTTTCAAGTTGTTGGCTTAGAGATAGGTTTTCAGGGGCAAGGTTTATGTTTATTTTTGCACTACCTCCATCTTTACAATAAGTAGTGAGTTCATAATTAGGTGAATTAATATTAAAAGTTATGGGGTTACCATTCATGTTATTTGACCATAGGTATTGTCCGCTTGGGCAACCATTAGCGTTTATTGTAAAGTCTTCATTTGGACATACATTAAGTTCTTTCTCCTTTATGGTAATATTAGGACATGATGATTTTTCTACAATATGTAAAGATTGACTTGCTGGGCTTTTGCAGCCATTTTCTGTACAGGTGCTAAAATAAGTTCCTCCTTGTGAAATTGAAAGTTCAGTTCCTTCGAAATTAGTATTCCACTTGGTTGTACCATTGCAGCCGGTGCTTATAAGTTTTAAACTTTCGTTTGGACAGAGAACAGTAGAAAATGACTTCAATGAGGTTTTGGGTGTATTTTGTATTATGACTTTGTTGGATTCAGTGTATTTTGTAATTAATGGTCCATACTTTAATATGGTGTTTGTATAATATACTGCTAATGGTTTATTATTCAAGAGTTTAAAGGTTGAAATTTCGGGGATGGGTAAAGTCTGTCTTGTCCATGAAGAGCCGCCATTATTGGTAAAATAAAGGTAGTTGTAAATTTTAGCATAACCGTTCCACTCATCAATAAATTCGATATCACTTATTTTTATATAGGTGTCGCGTAGTACCCAGTTGTGACCAGCGTCATTGGAATAGATTAAGGAATTCTCGAAGACGATCCATACCTTGAATCGGTCTTTGTAATGAATTTTTATCGCCTGGCCATAGGAGAGAGAAGGTAAAGTTGCCCAATGGAGGCCGGCATCATTTGTTCTGTAGACTTCACCATTATAAGACGTGAGTAAGCCTTCTTGTGGGTTGGTAAATTCAATGTCTGAAAATGAAGGTGGGGTGTAGCTGTCACCAAGTTTTATTTTATCCCAGTTGAAGCCCGCATTGGTAGTTTTAAATAGAATTCCATTTGAACCAATAAAGAAACCGACATTTGAAGTTAGGAAATGTATTTTTTTTATGTTGCTTTTTTCAGGAAGCGTGAAGTTTTTGACTATTGTCCAACTTTGGCCTCCATTATTTGATTTTTGTAATTGTTTATTCTGGGATATCCATTTAGTGGAGAATTTGACATCCATAGATGTGATTTGTTCAGTTAACTCAGTCCATTCAAAGGAGTTACCTTGGTTGAGGGTATGTCCGATTTGGTTGGAAGTTATGGCCCATCCTGTATCGGCTTTAAAAGAAATTGTATTTATGATGGGTGGAGTGTCAAAGTTAGTTTCATGGAGCCAAGATTGAGCGGCGTCATGAGTTATCTGTGTTCTGCCTTTAACACCAACAAGGATACCGTGAGAGTTATTAAAAAATGACATGCCTAATAAGCCAAGTTTATGTGGTGTTGATGTCCAGGTGTTTCCTGCATCGAGCGTTGTGTATATTGTGCCACTTTTTGCTATATAGCCCTCATTACTATTAATGAAAATAGTTTTAGCAAAATAATCGGATTCTATTCCAGCCATTTCCTGCCAGGTTTGTCCTCCGTTAGTTGACTTGTAGGCCTTAAAGTTACTTCTTAGAATGTAGCCAGTATCTGGTGATGTAAAGAAAATGTTATTAATACTAGAATGAAAATCTTGAAAACTGGTAAACCAATTTTCTCCGCCATCTACAGTTTTTAGAATTGTTCCGAATTGACCAGAAATCCATCCATTGTTTTCATCTGAAAAATGTATAGAGTTGAGGTTAATATAATCGCCATGGCTTTTATGTCTTTGGAGAATCCAGGAAAAGCCACCGTCTAAGGTTTTATAAATTGTTTCTTGGCCGCCGATAATAAAACCAGTAGATTCATTTGTAAAGTGCATTCTATCTAATGAAAATTGTACTGTACCAACAGCGATTTCTTGCCAGTTTTCTCCGGAATCATTTGTTCGTAATATATAATTTTGTGAATCTTTAAAAGCTAAAGCGAAACCTAAAGTGTCACTGAGGAAGAAGAGGTCATAAAATGATAGGGAAAACTCCTTAACTATCCAGCTGGCTCCGCCATCACGTGATATCTTCATTGCCCCACCTTTATCTGCCATATATATGTCGGTTTCACTAGTCATTTGAATGGCCTGTATATCATGAAAATATTGTTTGTCGGAGACCCAGTTCCATCCTTCGTAAGGGCTTGTTTTGTAGGGTATTACAGAATAGGTTCCCGTTTGAGGTGGATTGTATGTTATTCCGGAATGATTGAATGGTAGGCCGTCTTTCAACCACTCCAGTTGGAGTTCGTTTGGATATTCAGACGCGACTAATTGGGGGTTTTCATTAAAACAGGTAGAACCAGTGGAGGTTTTGAGAAAAGGAGAAAAGCTGGAATAGTTGTTAAGGTTTGAGCTATTTAGGTGAGCTGGAGTACTAAATCGTGATGTGTCTTTTTTAGAAACCGGCTTTAGGCGATGTACTAAATTATAACGTACAGAATTATTGTTATTACTAGAAGGGCCAAATTGAAATGTTGAAATTAGTCCAGACAGAAAGAGGGTGAATGTTGTTGCAATAAGAAGAAGTGGCATTAAGACTTTTTTTGTTAAAATTAGCGAGACTTTTCTAAATGTTCAAAAGGCTTGCATTTGTTATGCAAGCATACTAATTTTGACTACAAGTTAATTTATTAAAACTATGACAGAAGAACTGACTTTTAAAGTGACTAGTATGGCAGAACTTTCAGCGGCGGGTAAAGAACCTGAAATACTTTTTTGGGTAGGTTGTGCTGGTTCTTTTGATGATAGATATAAGAAGGTGACCGTGGCTTTTGCAAAAATTTTGAATAAGATTGGTGTTGATTTTGCCGTTTTAGGAACAGAGGAGGCTTGTACAGGCGATCCAGCTAGAAGGGCAGGGAATGAATTTAGTTTTCAGATGCTTGCCATGCAAAATATTGAAGTTCTAAACGGTTATGGTATTAAGAAGATTGTAACTGCTTGTCCCCACTGTTTTAATACACTTAAAAATGAATACCCAGAGTTAGGTGGAAACTATGATGTAATTCATCATTCACAATTTCTACAGCAACTATTAGACGATGGTAGACTGGTAGTGAAGGGGGGAGCCTTTAAAGGGGAAAAAATAACTTTTCATGACAGTTGTTATCTTGGTAGAGCAAATGATGTTTATGAGGCTCCAAGAGAATTGATAAAGGCATTAGATGCTGAGTTGATAGAAATGAAGCGTTGCCGCTCAAAGGGTTTATGCTGTGGAGCCGGAGGAGGTCAAATGTTTAAAGAACCTGAAGCTGGAAAGATGGATGTCAATATAGAGCGAATTGAAGAAGCTTTGGAAACGGGTGCAAAAACCATTGCGGTTGGTTGTCCTTTTTGTATGACCATGATGTCTGACGGAGTAAAGAATAAAGAAAGGGAGCATGAGGTTAAAGTTTTTGATTTGGCAGAACTACTATTGACGCAGATGTCGTAAGGATGATGTGAAATCGGAGGTTTCTCATATAATTAATTTAAGATTAGGATGGATATACTTGATCTTATCCACATAGTCCAACTAATTACTAAAATATAGCTTCCTTAAAGAATGAAAATGCAAATTGTTGCGTTTATCTGTCACTAAGCTAAACTGTAGAATTTATGTATCAAGATTTTGATAAGATGCCTGCACAATCCAGAATATGGATTTATCAGGCAGACAGGAAATTAAGTGCGAAAGAGGAAAATATTTCAGCCTATTTTGTGAAAAATGCGATTGAGGAGTGGGCAGCACACGGTGCATCTTTGCTAGCTTCTGTCGCGGTTTTACATGCAAGATTTGTTGTAATAGCTTTGGACGAAACGCAAAATGCGGCGAGTGGTTGTTCTATAGACACAACAACCAGATGGCTAAAACTATTGGGAGAAGAACTAAGTATAGATTTTTTCGATAGGTCTATTGCTTTTGAAGATGGAAAGGAAATAAAAGCCTTCCCTGTCTTTAAAGCGAAGTCTACCATAGAAGCCGGGGTAATATCTTCAGATACTATCGTCTTTAATAATAGTATTCTTAGCCTTCAGGAATTAAAATCCAATTGGAAAATTGAGGCTATTAAATATCCTTTTTTAAATAGATTCTTTAAGAAAGAAGTCGCGTAAATATTCATTAAACTCCCTTTAGATAAATGTTTTGCTAAAGGGAGTTTTCTTTTAGTCCATCATTAAGTAGGACTTTATAAAGCCGTCTAATCCACCATCCATTACACTCTGTATATCTGATGTTTCGTGACCAGTTCTAGCGTCTTTAACTAGCTTATAGGGGTGGAATACATAATTCCTGATTTGAGAACCCCATTCTATGTTTTTCTTAGAAGCTTCAATATCGGCTCGGGCGGCATTTCGCTTTTCCAATTCAAGCTGATACAATCTTGACCTAAGCATATTCATGGCATGTTCTTTATTGGCCAATTGACTTCGCTCAATTTGGCAAACTATAACAATACCAGAAGGTTTATGCGTCAGTTGCACTTTGGTTTCTACCTTATTTACATTTTGTCCACCTGCTCCGCCAGATCTGGAAGTTTGAATTTCTATATCGGCAGGTTTTATTTCCACTTGTATGGTATCATCCACCAATGGATAGGCGTATACAGAAGCAAAAGAAGTATGTCTTCTGGCGTTACTATCAAAAGGGGAAATCCTTACTAATCGGTGAACGCCATTTTCAGATTTAAGATATCCATATGCCTGTGGACCATCAATCTGCATAGAAGCAGATTTAATACCAGCCCCGTCTCCATCAGTCCAGTCTATCTGTGTTACCTTGTAGCCGTTCTTTTGAGCCCACATGAGATACATTCTGTATAGCATACTGGCCCAATCTTGGCTTTCGGTTCCACCAGCACCAGAGTTTATCTCTATAATGGCAGAAAACTGATCTTCTTCACTGGAAAGCATTTTCTTGAGTTCTAATTCCTCAATGATGTCTGCCGTTTTTAGGGCTTCCGAATCAATCTCGTCTTCTTCAATTTCACCCATTTCATGAAATTCATAAAGTGTCTCTAAATCACTGATGCTGGTCTCCATTTTTTCGTAGGATTCCGTCCAGTTCTTTAACGTTTGAATTTCTTTCATAACAGCTTGAGCATGCTCAGAATCATTCCAGAATTCTGGTTGTGCTTGCTGATTTTCTAAATCTCCTAGTTTAACTACCCTATTATCGTAGTCAAAGATACCCCCTCAAAGCCGTCACCCTGGCTCTCAAACCTTTCAACGCGTCTGTTGTCATGATTTCCTTTTGGTTAATAAATAATTTAAAGTTTACAAAGGTACTTCTAGTGACCCTTGTCTAAAAACTAAAAACCATGGCTAAGCCACGGTTTTAGTTTAAATATTAATATAGTAGTTTGCTTAACTATCCTTTAGAGCTTCTGCTCCACCTACGATCTCTAAAATTTCTTTCGTAATGGCAGCTTGTCTCGTTCTGTTATAAACTACTTTCAAGTCTTTTAGAAGGTCACCACCATTTTCAGTGGCCTTATCCATAGAAGACATTCTAGCACCATGCTCAGAAGCATTTGAATCTAATACAGCCTTATAAAGTTGCATCTTGATGGCTTTTGGCATTAACTCCAGAATGATTTCTTCTTCAGAAGGCTCAAAAATGTAATCAACATTACTTGCAGCACTTTGTTCTACTTCGTTTACCAACGGTAGCATTTGTTCTGTTCTGATAATCTGAGTGGCTACGTTCTTAAATTCGTTAAAGATCAATATAACTTCATCATAAACACCAGCTTCAAAACCTTCCATCGCCTCTTCTGCCGCTGCCCTTGCTTCTGTAAAGCTAAGTTTAGTAAAGATATCGGAGTGATTTGAGTTTACATTAAAACCTAGCCTTTTAAAAGAATCTAGAGCTTTCTTTCCCAGAGCCTTAATGGTAACGTTTCCTGCAGCATGTTGAGCAGAATACTTATCCTTTATCAGAGCATTTGTGGCTTTGATAATATTGGTATTAAAAGCACCACAAAGTCCTCTGTCTGAAGTTACAGGAATTAGCAAAACCTTTTCTACCTGTCTTACTTTGGTATATGGGCTCTGGTTACCTGCTTCAGTATTGGAAGATACCGTTGCTATGAGCTGATTAAGCTTATTAGCATAAGGACGCATTTGTATAATAGCATCCTGAGCTCTACGAAGCTTTGCTGCCGCCACCATTTTCATGGCTTTGGTGATCTGCATAGTAGAGTTTACCGACGTAATCCTATTTCTTACTTCTTTTAATGAAGCCATTTTTTAATAATTCAAAATTGTTCCCTCCTTAGCAAAAGGAGGGATAAACTAAATTAAGCAAATTTCTGAGCTAAGCCTTTCCCCTCAGTAATAATCCACTCTGTAATTTCATTTTCTAATTTACCGGCAGCAAGTGTTGCTAAATACTCCGGCTTGCTAGCTCTCATTAAGGAAAGAAATTGTCCTTCAAATTCCTTAACTCTTTCTACAGGAACTTTATCCATCATTCCATTAATGGAACCATAGATCATCGCAATCTGCTCACCTACTGGAGATGGTTGAAACTGTCCTTGCTTAAGGATTTCTTGGTTTCTTCTACCTCTGTCAATAACCAATTTGGTTGCAGCATCTAAGTCAGATCCAAATTTAGCAAATGCTTCAAGTTCACGGAATTGAGCTTGGTCGAGCTTAAGTGTACCAGAAACTTTCTTCATTGATTTAACCTGAGCATTACCACCTACACGAGATACTGAGATACCTACGTTAATGGCTGGTCTAATTCCCGCGTTAAATAAGTTAGACTCCAAGAATATCTGACCATCGGTAATAGAAATTACGTTAGTTGGGATATACGCAGAAACGTCACCAGCTTGAGTTTCAATAATAGGAAGAGCAGTTAATGAACCACCGCCTTTTACTTTTCCTTGCAATGAAGGAGGAAGGTCATTCATTTGTTGAGCTATCTCATCCGAAGAGTTGATTTTTGCAGCTCTTTCCAATAATCTTGAGTGAAGATAGAATACATCACCAGGATATGCTTCACGTCCTGGAGGACGACGAAGTAAAAGAGAAACCTCACGATAAGCAACTGCTTGCTTAGAAAGGTCATCATATACTACCAATGCAGGTCTTCCTGTATCTCTAAAATATTCTCCTATGGCTGCACCTGTAAATGGAGCAAAATATTGCATTGCAGAAGGGTCAGAAGCACTTGCTGCTACAATTACAGTGTAATCCATAGCACCGTATCTTCTCAAAGTTTGCTCTACAGCTTTAACAGTAGATGCTTTTTGACCACAGGCTACATATATACAGAATACAGGCTCACCCTTATCGTAAAATTCTTTTTGATTGATAATTGTATCAATACAAACGGCAGTTTTACCCGTTTGTCTATCACCAATAACAAGCTCTCTTTGACCACGACCAATCGGAATCATTGCGTCAATAGCTTTAATGCCAGTTTGAAGAGGCTCAGTTACAGGCTCTCTATAAATAACACCAGGAGCTTTACGCTCTAATGGCATCTCAAAAGTTTCGCCTTGAATAGGGCCATTGCCGTCTATAGGCTCGGCTAGTGTATTAACTACACGACCAATGATGCCTTCTCCTACTTTAATAGAGGCAATTTCACCAGTACGTTTAACAGTAGCACCTTCTTTAATACCAGCGGCATCACCAAGTAGTACTGTTCCTACATTGTCTTCCTCTAGGTTAAGAGCTAAAGCTTTTAAGCCGTTTTCAAATGCAAGTAATTCACCTGCTTGAACGTTTGATAAACCGTAAATACGAGCTACACCGTCACCGATTTGTAATACCGTACCTACTTCTTCCAATTCTGCTTCGGTTTTTGCCCCTGCAAGTTGCTCACGCAAAATGGCCGAAACTTCGTCTGGTCTAACTGATGCCATGTTTATTTAAAATATGTTTTTTGCCTTTGATAAAACCTGAAAAGTACGCTGAGGACTCCGTATATTGATAGATTATCGGCGTTTTTCAGGCTGCGAAATAACTAAGAAAATTTCATAATTCCCATATAAATGCAAAAAAAGGATACCATTTCTTGCATTATTCGGAGAAAATGGGCTGAAATTGCCAAGGAATATCTTTCATTTTCAATAATAGTTTTAGCTTCATATATAGGAGGTATTATTCCTTTTGAGATAAATAATCGGTCACACGCCTTATGGAGTCATCCAAGGGTTGAAATTCCATATTTAGTGCTTTCTTGATCTTTAAATTGCTATAATATAGATTGCTTCTTGCTGAAAGGGCGGTTTCTTGAGTGATAAGTGGTTTTGAACCGAATAGAAAAGATCGTATTCGCTCTGCTCTCCATAGTATAGCGATCATGCCTTTCTCTAATTTGATATTTGGGACGGGTTTTTTCATTTGAATAGCTATTTTTTCAAAAAAGGTCTTGTAGCTTACCTTACCCCCATTAAGTATGTATCGTTGCCCTGACAGTTCGCTCTTCATTAATGCAATTAAGGCGTACGCGACATCTTGTACATCTACATAATTAATAAAGCCATTAGAATAGAATTTGTTTTTCTTACGCACATAGTTGAAAAGTTGCGTGCTACTCTGTGACCATTCGCCTTCACCAAGTATAACAGAGGGATTAATAATGACGGTATGTAGGCCTTCTGCTTGAGCACGCCAAACCTCGAGTTCTCCTAGGTATTTACTTTGTGCATATATAGAGTTGAGAGGGGAGTCTTGCCATTTATGAGATTCATCAATACTTACCTCTTCAATAGCATCAATGACTTTCTCTGGTTTTCCTAAGGAGGCCACTGAGCTGACATGTATTAATTTGCTTACGGAAGAATCAAGACAACTATTAACAATGTTAGCAGTTCCTTCAATATTGGTTTGAAATAGTTTCCCCTTGTCTTTTTTATGAAAGGACACCAAGGCGGCTGAATGAATGACAATGTCAATATTTGCAAGAGCCCTATTAATGGAGGGTACATCTAGTATGTCCCCTTCTATTTGTTCTATATGATCTGGGAGTTCACTGCTTATTTTTCTAACGAGACATCTTATGGTATATTCCTTTTGAAAAGAAAGCTGTCTGCAAATCTCTTTACCTAACAATCCTGTTCCACCTGTTATTAAAATATTCATTATACTTATATATATAGCGAGCATGTTTATGGTAACAAAACTACTACCAAATTTGATATGTATGTAATTTGGTAGTAGTTAAAGGATATGTTGGTATGACTATATAAAGAACAATTATACCTATTTTATTGGCCTGTTTTGTAATAGGTTGATAAAGAGGTTTTTCTTTTTTAGGCTTATATTTAGTTGAAAGTTTTTCTTGCGAGTCCGGAAAATATAGTTGTATCTTTGCAATCCCAAAACGGAGAATCGTTACGGGTTTAGTTCTAAGCGAAGATGGTGATTGAGGGAGGGAAAAAGAAAAGTAAAAAAAATATCAAATT
>NZ_JBSRVI010000045.1:0-48266 GCF_055134445.1 Arcticibacterium sp. | reverse complement strand
GTTAATAGTGGTAAATGGATAATGGATCCTTTACGCGTCTCTTTTGAAGAGCATCTATTACAGGTTTATAAAGGAAAAGTAAAGCTATTACATTCCGGTATGGAAAGTAGAACAGCCGCTATTGCCGGTGCGGCCTCTTTAATTTGGGAAAAGCATAACAACGAATATTAAATATAGAATTTATGAATTACTGTTTTAGTAAGGTTTTAGAAGGTAAAAATTTCGATGAAGCCATAGCGTTGGTTACCGCTGAACTTAAAAAGGAAGGTTTTGGAATCTTAAATGAAATAGACTTACAAGCAACCTTAAAAAACAAGATTGATGTCGATTTTAAGAAGTATAAAATCTTGGGAGCCTGCAACCCCGGTTTTGCTCACAAAGCACTGTTGGCTGAAGATAAAATCGGACTTTTTCTACCTTGCAATGTCATTGTAGAAGAGCATGAGAATGGCCAAGTTGAAGTTTCTGCTATTGACCCAATGGCCTCTATGAGCAGTGTAAAAAACGATACTTTGGCTACGCTAGCCGCAGAAGTTCAAGAAAAGATGAAAACAGTGATACATAATCTAAAATAAAACTAAGCGTCTCAAAAAAGCTTCGAATGAAGATGGCAGCGATATCAAAACGCTGCCATCAAATCTTGTTTTATAATAATTCCCGTAAGTACTTCAATTCGCTCTTTGTCGTATCCACTATTTCCGCAAAATTGCCATTAACCATCAGTTTCGTCATGGATTTAGCAAAACCTTTAACCTGTTCAAAATTCAAAGTTGGAGGCATTGCAAGAGCATTTGGATCTGTAAAAATATTGATGATGGCAGGTCCGTCATGTTTAAATCCGTTTGAGATGGCTGCTTCCACATCTTTAGACTCCTTGGCCTCCCATGCTGCAATGTTCATGGCTTCTGCCAATTTCACAAAATCAGGATTTACCATATCAGTTTGCCAGTCCACATACCCTTCCACCCTCATCTCTAGTTTTACCATACCCAGAGAACGATTATTGAAAATGATGATTTTAACCGGAATTTCATATTGACTGATAGTCATCAAATCGCCCAAAAGCATGGAAATGCCACCATCACCACAGAATGCTATCACTTGACGTTTAGGATGCGACAGTCCCGCTCCAATGGCCATGGGCATGGCATTCGCCATAGAGCCATGATTGAAAGAACCTGTCAAGTAACGATTTCTACCCGCTTTTAAATAACGAGCCGCCCATACCGCACTCATCCCTGTATCCACTGTAAATATGGCATCGTCGGACGCTAATTTATTCACCAAATGAGCCACATATTCGGGGTGAATATGCTTTTCTGCTCCTTTTTCTTCCACATAGCCATCATATATCGTTTCAATTTCTTGATGTAGCAAACGCATTTTATCAAGAAAATCAGTAGACGTTTTTGTTTCGACCATAGGCATCAACTCTTGTAGCGTTGATTTAATATCACCACAGTAGCCAAAATCTACTTTAGCCCTACGTCCTAACCGCTCAGGTTTGATATCTATTTGTATAATTTTGCATTTTTCGGGAAGGAACTCACTGTAAGGAAAATCTGTACCCAACATCAACAAAACATCTGCTTCATGCATGGCTTCAAAGCCCGATTTGTTACCCAAAAGTCCATTTAAACCTACTGCATAAGGATTTCCGGTACGTTCAAAGAAGATTTTTCCTCTAAAACTATAGCCCAATGGCGATTTAAGTATTCCTGCCAATTGCATAACTTCATCCACTGCGTGACGGCAGCCGTGCCCGCAGAAAAGCATCACTTTTTCATTAGAATTGATAACGGTGGCCAATTCTAGAAAATGTTCTTTGCTTGGCGTTATCCTTGGCTCCGTATAAAAATTATAATTGGCTGAATGGACAGACTCTAAATCAGCAGCGGCTACATCACCCGGAAGCCCAAGAACAGCCACACCTTTTTTGCTTATAGCATGCTGAATGGCAGTTTGCATGCCATTAATAGCCTGCTTTGGCGTGTTGGCTTGAAAAACGTACTTAGAGCAATCTTGAAACAACAGTTCAGGTTTTGTTTCTTGAAAGTTTTCCAGCCCCATTTTTTCAGTATGGATGGTGGAAGCTATCGCAATAACTGGGTTTCCAGATTTATTGGCATCATATAGCCCATTGACTAAATGAACATGCCCAGGTCCGCTGCTTCCCATACAGCAACCTATGCCGTTCAGCTCTGCTTCCATGGATGCAGCATAAGCACCAGCTTCCTCATGCCTTACATGTATCCATTGGAGTCTACCGTCCCTTCTTACGGCATCATTAACGGGATTAAGACTATCGCCTGTTACGGCATAAACTCTCTTAACCCCTGCTTCTACGAGCATTTCTACTATTCTATCCGATACATTTTGTGACATGGCTTGCTTATATTTTTATTTATTTTTTGTGCTAAAGTGGGCTTATTGTCCTTCTATATTCCATCATGAACGAACGGCTTCTGCTATCGGAATATCCCCACTTATAATTTCAAAAACCTGATTTTGTCCAACATCACTATCTAAGGCTTCCACTAATGTTTTAGCTACATCTATTCTTGAAATACTTCCTTGAGTATCAAGTTTTTCGTTCAGTTGGATTTTGCCAGAACCATCTCCATTTGTCAATTGACCTGGCCTTACAATACTATAATTCAATCCACTTGCGATTAAATGAGCATCTGCATTATGCTTGGCTCTGAAATAATCCTCCAGATTATGACTTTCATCGGGGCTATCAGCTCCCATGGAGCTCAACATCACAAACTTCTGCACTCCGGCTTGCTTGGCAGCATCCGTTAAACTTTTTGCTCCCTCCTGATCTACAGCTATAACATTATTACCTTTCGAGCCTGCAGCAAAAATCACTTTATCTATATTTATTACAGCGTGATTCAAATCTTTCTCTAAATCAGCAAGAACCGCCTTTACGCCTTGATTTTCAAAATAGTCTTTTTGGTCTTGCTTTCTTACCATGGCTATAGGCTGATAGGTTTTTGAATTTTTCAATAGGTTGACAATAGATCTCCCTGTGCTACCATTGGCACCCGCTACTAATACATTTTTTAAACTATTCATGCTTTTTCATTTTTGTTGAGTTAGACAGTTTTTATTTTAATTCGATACGTTTTAGGAAATCCTTATTATAATTTTCCCTTTTGCATGTCCAGTTGCTAGATATTGATAAGCCTCAATACCGTTTTCGAAAGAATAAACTTTATCAACTACAGCCTTTAGCGTTCCGCTTTCCACCATATCCGAAATTTCGTTTAACTGCTTACTGTTCGGTTGCATCCATGTCAGTTTATAAGTAGCAGCTTTCTCACTAATCAGCTTTGACAATTCTTCGGGTAATTTGTAATCACTCAGACCCATATTTGCTGCGGTTGCTTCATCAGGAGGGCCTACTATGGTTGTTACTTTTCCACCTTCTTTTATTATTTCAAAGGATTCGAATGTGTAGCTATTTCCTAAGGTGTCAAAAACAATATCTAAATCAATCGCTATCTTTTTATAATCCTCCGTTTTATAATCTATCACACGATCTGCACCCAAACCTCTGACCCAGTCAACATTTTTCCCACTTGTGGTCGTGTAGACGAATGCTCCTTTAGCCTTGGCAAACTGGATGGCAAAACTCCCTACCCCACCTGAACCAGCGTGAATCAGAACCCTATCGCCCTTTTTAATACCAACATTCTCTAAAGCCTGAATTGCGGTAAGACCTATTAATGGTAAACTAGCCGCTTCTTCAAAGGAAATATTAGCAGGCTTTTTAGCCACCTTGTCACTGGATACTGCTACGTATTTAGTTAGCGTACCCATTTGTTCTTGTGGCACTCTAGCATAAACTTCATCACCAATCTCGAAATCAGTAACCTTCTCACCCTTTTCTATGAACACTCCACTTAAATCAAACCCGATAGTACTTGGTAACTTTAAAGGCACCATATCTTTTAAGTGACCTTCTGCCATTTTATAATCAATAGGATTTAAAGAAGCTGCTTTTACCTCTACAAGAATATCATCTGGTTTTACGCTTGGCTGGTCTACTTCTCCAAAGGCTAAACTATCTTTAAGGTCGCCGTATTTTACTATTTGTAAGGCTTTCATATTAACTGTACTTTTTTTTAAGTTTTTTGTGTGTTTTCTTATTCGCTTTATCTCATCCACTAAGAAGCTTAAAAGATTGTTCCGACTAAAAAAAGGTGTTTGCAAACTTGCAATTAACCGAGTCGACAATGAGTGCAAACATTATTCCTCTGATTTTATGCAAATCATAGAGGTGTAAATATCTACTGATTAGCGTTTAAGGTGTTAGCAAATTGCCTTATGCTACGCATCAAAGCCTAGACCAAAGTGAACTGTTTTCATATTAAGATTTACTGGGTGTAGAATCTATTCATCAATTGCTTTAGAATCTTTTACACCATTGGTATCAAACTACAGACTATCAATACCTAATTTACTATCAAAGCCGACATGACAAATACATAATAAGCTAATTTACAGTCATTTACCTTAATATAGAGATAAAGACAATACTTCTTTTGTAAACAAAAATCAACGTGGGAAATATAAGAGACGCTTCTAAAAGGGCTTGAGACCGTAGAGATAAAGTCACAGATTAGCTCTTTACAATCAATTTAACCCGCTTTATGCCTTGGAGAATCGTAATGAGTTTTAAAAATCAGGCATTTAAACGAGATTAGCATAGCAGTTTACCAGGAGCTTTTTGTCGAAGGGTTCTGGTGATTGAATTTAAGTGCGTTTACGCCTGATTTGTTTTACCCTGAGCTTGCAGATTAGATACGGTCCTGATAAAATCGGGAGATTTTATAATGCATAAAGCGGGTTTAACTTGCTCGTTATTCTATGTTTTGAAACTTGATTGTATTTATAAGATTCCTTCAGCCTCTTTTGAAATAAAATGATAGCAAAAGGTCATTTTACTTTTTGCCACTGGTTTACTTTTCCGTTTTTTTAGTAGGTACAATGAATAGCGGAATACTTGCCTCTTTTAGCACTTCTTCAGCAACACTTCCCATCAGTATGTTTTCCAACCATTTACGGCTATGGGTGCCTAATACAATAATGTCTGCCTTTATGTCTTTTGCAGCATGTAATATTTGCTCAGCAGTATCCCCTTCTATTACAAGTGTTTTAATACCTTCCGGTCCAAGATCTTTTTTCGTTTTATCCAAAAAATGTTGAGCTGATGTCTTCAGGTCATCCCTAAGCTCTAGTTGCTGATACATTCCAGAATATTGCGTATAATAGAAAAGGGGTTTTGAAATCACGTGGAGCAACACAATTTCAGCGTGCATTGTTTTTGCCAAATCAAAACCAGATTTAGCAACTTTCTGTGAAGTAGGATCATAGTCCAGCGTTATAAGTACTTTTTTCATAATATGTGTTTATAAATTATAATTTTCAATAGAACGAAGTTAAGCTTTCTGTCAACAGGATATGTTATACAATTCTTAACATGACTTACATAATTCACACCTTGAAATAAATGCAATTTCCTAATAATCAAACCCATAGCATCTCTTTATGTAATAAATCTTATTCGCCCGCAATTCGAGCCGATAAGAAATCCGATTTACACTGGAATATCTAGAAAGTAGTAGGGCATGATTTTTTGAAGCATTAATTACACCCGTATCTGTATAAGTTAGATCTTTGGAAAATCCCGCTCAATGATTACGCGAATCAACTCACAATCTCCCAATTAACTAGAGTCATTTTTTAGTTATCTTCCCAATGCTTTCCTTGTTCTTTTACCGTTTTGTTATTTCCAATAGGATAGTCATAATGCATGTCGAGCACTTCAGAATTTAGACAAGTTTTTTTAGCCATATACCTCCATTCTACATAGAATTCTTTATCAAGCAGAAAGCCATATACATCTGGGCAAGCAAAACTTCAAAACATACTCAGGAGGCCGTTTTTTCAAACGATTTAAAACTTGCTTTTTGTAGGCTCATCTATAAAATTATCGTCTTCACAAGAAGCTCAATAAATATCCTAGAACTAGCTTTAACCCGGTTTATGCGTTGGGGAATCGTTATGAGTTTTTAAATACAATAAATCAGACAATTAAAGGGAATTAGCATAGCACCGCTATGGTGATTGAGTTTAAATGGGTTTACGTTCCGATTTGAAGCAATTTAGCTACGGTCCCGATAGCTATCGGGAGATTGCCTAATGCTTAAAGCGGGTTTAACCACAAGAATACAGTAAAGGAATTAAGTCTAGCAGAAGTGTCACTGCGTCTTCTACTAACATATTGAATTAAAACGGCCTAGGCCATTTCTTCTTCATTTCGGTAGAAATCAAACGAACTGCATTTTTAAAATTAACAGCAACAGCTTTGGCAACTATTGAATTTCTCCGTAATTGCTACCTTTTAAAAATCAACCTTTTGTTTTAATTAAAATGAACTACCTAAAAATTGCAAAAAAAGGACTCTTCCTTTTTGTTGGGCTAAGTGCTGCTTTATTTACTTTTTCTTGTGAATCTGAAAAGAAAACGGAGCGACCGAACATTGTTTTTATCATGTCTGACGACCATGCTTATCAGGCTATCTCGGCTTATGATAACAAACTCATAGAAACACCTAATATTGATAGGATTGCTAAGAAAGGAATGTTGTTTATCAATGCCAGTGTAACCAACTCCATTTGTGCACCCTCTAGAGCCACCATATTGACGGGTAAGCACTCACATATGAATGGAAAAGTGGATAATGTTAACCCGTTTGACACTACCAATGTCACTTTCCCGCAATTGCTTCAAGATGCTGGCTATCAAACTGCCATGTTCGGTAAACTTCATTTTGGCAACAGCCCAAAAGGTTTTGACCAATTTAAAATACTACCGGGTCAGGGAGACTATTACAACCCAGATTTCATTACTAAAAACGAAGGCAAAATCAATGTCAAAGGATACGTAACAGACATTATCACAGACATGACGCTAGACTGGTTAGATAAAGAAAGAGAGGAAGAAAAACCATTTATGCTCATGTATCTACATAAAGCCCCGCACCGCTCATGGTATATGGCAGAGCGTCATATGGAAGAATTCACCAACAAGACTTTCCCAGAACCTGCTACACTTTTTGACAGCCATGAAGGAATGCCTGCAGCAAAGGTTGCAGAAATGAACATTAGTGGAAACATGGGTTGGGCTCGTGATTTAAAGATATATCCGGAAACCATGGATGAAATGGGTTTAAATGAAATGAATGCTTATGATAAAATGGGTTTTGACAACTATTATGGCAGACTAGATTCTTCTCAGAAAGCCAATTTTGACTCATTTTATAAAAAGAGAAGTGCTGATCTAAAAGAACGTTATCCGTCAATGACTAAAGAAGATTTAGCCAAATGGCGTTATCAAGTCTATATGCAAGACTATTTAGGAACCATAAAGTCTGTGGATGAAAATGTAGGCCGTGTCTTAGACTATTTGGAGGAAAATGGCTTGATGGAAAATACCATTATCGTTTACACTTCAGACCAAGGTTTCTACTTAGGAGAGCATGGTTGGTTTGATAAGCGTTTTGTGTATGACGAGAGTTTCAAAACACCTCTTTTAGTTTCGTGGCCAAATCGTATAAAAGCGGGTAGTGTTTCCGATGAATTGGTTCAAAACTTAGATTTTGCACAAACCTTCTTGGATGTAGCCGGTGTAGCACAACCTGCCGATATGCAAGGAAAAAGTATGGTACCCGTATTAACAGGAGATACAAAAAACTGGAACAGAGAAGCGGTTTATTATCATTATTACGAACATCCGTCTGAGCATAATGTAAATCGCCATTACGCTGCCGTAACCAAAGAATATAAGCTTATACATTATTATTTCGATTTGGATTATTGGGAGCTAATAGACAGAAAGAAAGACCCACTTGAGCAGCATAATTATTACGACGACCCAGCCTACGCTGAAATCCAGAAAGATATGCATGCCAAGCTAGACGGACTTAGAGAAGAATACGGCGACAATGAAACTATTAGTCAGAAATACATTGACGATTTCATGCCGCTAGCCAAAGAAGGTAAAGTTTGGGGTGTTGCAGACGAAATCCTTAAAGGTATTGTGGATAAGTGGGAAGAATTGAAAGGTAAGTAAAACCAATTTCAAGTTTTTTAAAAAAGCCATGGTTCAATTCATGGCTTTTTTCTTAAAATATGCTAAGACAAGAAGATGTGCTTCTTACCTAAGAACAAACATTCATGCCATGGAGCATCGTCATTTTAAATATCCAGATGCCGGATTGACGCCGACTTCAGGTCAAAAATTACGACAAATGTTGTACATGAAATGATGAAAAAGCGTTTGACTCCATAAGTAATTAGCGTAAATTACCCCAACAAGAACCCATTTATTCAATTGTTAATTGAGCTAAATAATTTCAAAAAAGAGTGCCTATTAATGGCAAATGATGCATATGACAAGATTTAAAAATAAGGTAGCGATTGTTACCGGTGGTGCAGATGGTTCTAGGTAAAGGTATAGCGGCATTAATAGCGTCTGAAGGTGGTATCGTGGCATTGTTTGATATAGATAAAAACAAGTTGATTCAAACAGTAAATGAATTTAGTGGTCTGGGTTATGTTTCGGCTGCATATCAAGTCGATGTTTCTGATGAGGATTCCGTAATAAAATCCATTGATGAGGTAGAGGGGCGGTTTGGTAAAATAGATATCATGGTGAATTGTGCAGGAATAGTAGGGCCTACAAACACAAAAATTACGGAATATGAAGTAGAGGACTTTAATAAAATATATGGCATCAATTTGAGAGGTTCATTTCTGATGACGAAATATGCAGTCAGGGCCATGGTAAAACACGACTATGGTAGGATTCTACTTCTAGCCTCTATTGCCGGAAAAGAAGGAAATCCTGGCATGGTCGGCTATTCCGCCACTAAGGCTGGGGTAATTGGCTTAGTAAAGAGCATCGGAAAAGAATATGCCACTACCGGCATTACGGTGAACGGCATGGCTCCTGCGGTAATCAAAACAGCCATGAATGCAAATACAGCCCCAGAGCAGCTTGCTTATATGACCGCTAAAATACCAATGAGCCGTCTAGGAACTATTGACGAAGTCGCAAAAATGGCCGCTTGGATTGTTTCTGATGAATCTAGCTTTACCACTGGTTTTACTTTTGATATTTCAGGAGGAAGGGCTACTTATTAAATCATTTGAACTAATGCATTTTATTTTCGAGATTCCCCATTTTTGATTTATTCCATGAGAAAGAAAGTAGTTGTTTTAGGTGGTAGTTCTGGAATAGGCAAAGCCACAGTGGAACGATATGCAAAGGAAGGATGGCAAGTATTATTTACAGGAGTAGAAAACGGTCTCACTCAGGAGGTCTTATCTAAATTGCCGAAAGGAGAACATTTTGGATTAACCATTGATGTTAGGCTTGATGCAGATATCAATATATTGAAAGAAGCAATAAAGTCTAAACTCTTACATGTAGATGCTTTTGTGAACTGCATTGGTATATCTGAAAATGTTCGCGTATTAGATGAAGATTTTTCTCATTGGGACAATTCGCTGCAAGTGATGCTTTATGGCTCTGTGAAATGCAGCAGAGCTATTATTCCTTTTATAAAAGATGGAGGCCGAATTGTCAATATTACTTCTATACATTATGAAAGAGTAGCTTCGGGCAGTTCTTCTTACGGAATGGCAAAAGCTGCCATAACACAGTTTACGCGTTCATTAGCAGCCGAGTTAGCACCAAAAGGTATTTTGGCCAACACCATTGCACCAGGATTTATAAAAACACCTATGTCTGTCAAAGAAGATGGACAAGATGAATTGAACTCTGAATGGTTTAAGGAAAATTATATAAAGCAGGAACACTTACCTTTAAAAAGAGCAGGAAGGCCAGAGGAGATAGCAGGAGTTGTATGGTTTTTAACCGGTCCAGATTCTAGCTATATTACTGGGTCCGTGATTACTGCGGATGGTGGTTTGACCATTACTTTTTAAATCGATACGCTTTATTAGCTGAACCATCAAGTCTCTTCTCTAGGCAGTTCAATACCTCACCATATTGTATCTCCTTTTAAGTGCGATATATTTAAACCCGGTTTAAGCATTGAAGAATCGTAATGAGTAGTTAAACCCGATTGTATGATTTAGGTATAGCGTATCAAAAAAACTAACCTCAGTTCAACTGCTCTCTCACTGAAACCCGATTCGTAAGACTTTCATCGTAATAGTCTATAATTAAGACTGCACCCACTCCTGGAATGACGTATTGTTCACTTGGATAAATTCTTATGCCTTCTGTATTGGTAGGCGTAAACTTTGCCGTAATATAATGGATACAGTTTTCGTATTTGGTACCAGAAAGCGGAGAAACAATGCTGACGTTGGTAGACAATACCTCCACATTTTTCACTCCTGTAATCGTTTCAAACTTCTCGTCGGTTACCGGTTTATAGGTGAAAACAAAACTATTATAAACATCGCCTTTAGTAGCGGGGTATTTATAAACGAGCGACTCCTCTCCGTTGAAAGAATAGAAATAATGTAGACCATCAGCCTGATTATTTACAAAAGTGCTCGTGTTTTCATTTTTAAACCATGTTTCACCCGCAATAAGCGTGTCGCCGTTAATGGTTTGCGAAAAACGTCTATCCGCAGATTCTTGACCGTCTGGGTCATATGTTTTTATCCAAAAATTAAAAGTTTTCCCTTGGCTCAATGGAAACAACTCCGTTTCTGAAAATAGCGGGTTAGGCTCATCTCCTTTTTGGCTATCGCAAGCATACATGAAAGATAAACAGGATAGAGCGATAATTTGATGGTAGATTTTCACGGGATAAATTAATTTTAATATTCCACTTCAAAAGTAAAAATATCTCAAAGTTGACCGCTAGTTAGTATCATTCCTACCCCCGACCGTTTTTATTAGCGAAGATTTTATATTACGGTAATCAATTCAATTACACCTATCAAAAACGGTTGTTTCTTAGTTTACTTACGCATAGATACAAGTAATGAAATATCCTTTTCAATGCTTAAATCGATACAAATAAGGAGCCTTATTAGCAGCACCTGTGTATTTTTTTTCTAAACGTTCTAGTACGTTTAAGTCGAGCATCTTCTTTTGGAAATTGTTTCTCGCAAATGGCTTATCGTAAACTGCTTCGTATAGTTCCTTAAGTTCACGCATGGTAAAGGTTTCAGGAAGCAGATTAAAACCAATAAGCTTTCTATCAAAATTTAGACGTAAGGTCTCTAGGGCATGCCGCACCATAAGACTGTGGTCCATGATTAAATTGGGAAGTTTTTTATAGTCTACCCATTCCACCTTTTCATCAAATACGCCTTTGGTGAGCTTTACTTTCTCAATTTCTACCAAAGCATAATAACCGATAGACACAAAACGCTTACTTAACCATTTAAAATCTTCCTTTGTAAAAAAGTCAGTTTTAGGTGCATCCAGCAGATTTTCAAAAAGCACGTTATTACTCCTCCCCTCTTCACCAAATACCCGGTATTGCTCCAGAAAAATGTTACGTAGTCCTGTCCGCTCCTCTAAGATTCTTGCAGCCGCTAAATCTGTCCCCTCTTCCTTATAAACAAAGCCACCAGGCAAAGACCAAAAATCACCTTCGAAATGGACTTTTGCTACCAAAACTTTCAATTCCTTATTCTTATAACCAAAAATCACAGAATCTATAGACAGCTGTGCTATGTATTCTTCTACTTTAAACAATTTCATTCCTTCTATTTAATCATCAAAAATACCGCTATCTCCTTTATGAACCGTTCAATTCGAATTTCATTATTCAAATATAAATTTACACAAATTTAATGTCTACAAAATAGACATTAACATTTTTCTTGATACCTTTAAGCCTGAATTAACATTAACCTCACCTACATATGAGATTTTCAAAGCTCAAATTCCTTCTAATACTCCCCCTGACCGTGCTTCTTATGGTACAGTCGGCCATAGCACAAAAAAAAATAAATCTCTTAGTTTTTAGCAAAACGGCAGCATTTAGGCATGCGTCTATTGAAGCTGGCCAAACTGCCTTCAAAAAAATGGCAGGACAAAAGGGTTTTACTGTAAGTTTTACAGAAGACGCCTCTCTTTTTACCGAGTCAAATTTGAAGAATTACAATGCCGTAGTTTTCTTAAACACTACTGGCGACATACTTAATGATAAACAGCAAGCCACTTTTGAACGTTATATTCAAGCTGGCGGTGGTTACGTGGGTGTTCATGCAGCTACGGATACAGAATATGAATGGCCTTGGTACAACAGACTGGCTGGAGCCTGGTTTCAAGACCATCCTATGACACCAAGTAATGTTCAAAAAGGACGTTACTATGTAACAGAGAAAAATGCTTTGACCGCAGGTATGCCAGATTCTTTTGAAAGAACTGATGAATTTTATGCTTTCAAAAACATCTCTGATAAGATTAACGTCGTTTTAAAGATTGACGAAAGCACTTACCAAGGAGGTACAAATGGCGAGAATCATCCCATGAGCTGGTACCAAGAATTTGACGGGGGGCGTTCGTTCTATACTTCAATGGGGCATACAGATGAGACTTATTCTGAGCCTCTATTCTTAAACCATTTATATGCAGGTATAAAATACGCCATTGGTGGCGACTCTCCTAAAGGCGTAGACTTTTCAAAGGCTAGACCAGAGGAAAACAGATTTACAAAAGTGGTTTTGAAAGACAAACTAGATGAGCCCATGGAGCTTACACTTTTAGATAAAGACCGCGTACTTTTCATCCAGCGTAAGGGAGAAGTTAGACTATATAATAATCAAACGAAGGAGCTAAAGACCATTGCAAACATTCCTGTAAGCAAAATGTATGTGAGTGCAGAAGGAAAAGAAGCAGTAGCTGAAGACGGACTTTTGGGATTAAACAAAGACCCAAATTTTGCTAAAAATCATTGGATTTACATGTACTATTCTTCTACCAAAGGGTCATATAATGTACTTTCTAGGTTTACCATGAAAGGTGATGAGCTTTTGATGGACTCTGAAAAAGAAATGCTTAAGGTAGTTACGCAAAGAGAAGAGTGCTGCCACACGGGAGGCTCTATAGCATGGGATAAAGCAGGAAACTTATTTTTATCTACAGGTGATAACACAAACCCTCATGGCTCAAGCGGCTATAGCCCAAGTGATGAAAGACCCGGTAGAAGTGCATGGGATGCTCAAAAATCTTCCGCAAATACAAATGACCTTAGGGGTAAAATCATAAGAATTACGCCTCAGCCAGATGGTACGTATACCATTCCAGAAGGAAACTTATTTGCCAAAGGAACAGCGAAAACAAGACCTGAGATTTACACCATGGGGCACCGTAATCCTTTCCGTATTTCGGTAGATAAACATACTGGTTTTGTGTATTGGGGCGAAGTAGGCCCTGATGCCAACGACCCACAAGAAGGTAGAGGCCCAGCAGGCCATGACGAAGTAGGCCAAGCTCGTAAGGCTGGTAATTTTGGTTGGCCACATTTTGTAGGTAATAATAAGGCTTACAACAAGTACGACTTCGCAAACGAAAAGTCGCTAGAAAAGTGGGATGTAGCTGCTCCTAGCAATACCTCTCCAAATAATACTGGTTTAGAAGTCCTTCCTCCTGCCAAAGACGCTTTTGTGTGGTATCCTTATGGTGAGTCTCCTGAGTTTCCAATAGTAGGTTCTGGCGGAAGAAATGCCATGGCTGGTCCAGTTTTCTACTCGGAAGACTTTAAAGCTGCCGAAAGGGCTTTCCCTAAATACTACGATGGTAAGTTCTTAGAATATGAGTGGATGCGTGGCTGGATAATGGCCGTGACTATGGATAAAGAAGGAAACTTTAAGTCTATGGAGCGTTTTATGCCAAGTTACAAATTTAACAACCCAATGGATATGGTCTTTGCAGACAATGGCGACTTATACATGTTGGAGTACGGTTCTGGTTGGTTTACGGGAAATGACGATGCTCGTTTGATTAGAATAGAATATAATGGCGGTAACCGTCAACCACAAATTCAGTTGACTGCCAACCAATTGGGCGGTGCCGCTCCTTTTAATCTTGAGCTTTCTTCTGAGGGTACCGTTGATGCGGATGGCGACCCATTAACTTATAACTGGACTATTACCAGTGATAATTTTGCGACAGCTGTAAACAATCAAAACGCAAAACTAACTTTAAAAGAAATAGGTGTTTATCAAGTAAAATTGACCGTCAAAGACGGAAAAGGTGGTACAAACAGCCAAAGCATGGAAGTGACCGTAGGTAACGAACCTCCAGTTTTGAGCTTAGAAATGCCAAATAGCAACAAAAGCTTTTTTGTTGCAAACAGAACGTTTGACTACGATATCAAAGTGACCGATAAAGAAGACGGTTCATTGGCAAACGGAATTTCTGCAGACCAAGTAGCCGTAAGTATTGATTATTTGGCCGAAGGCTTTGACAAAGTAGACATAGCCCGTGGACACCGCTCTGCGGATGCATCTGCAGCTTTTGCCAAAGGCAGAAAACTGATAGAAGGAAGTGATTGTATGGCGTGCCACAGCAAAAACAAGAAATCTATTGGTCCAAGTTATACGGACATAGCCACAAAATATAAAGGCGACAATGCTGCTTTAGAAACGCTAACCAAGAAAGTGATTTCTGGCGGAAGCGGTGTTTGGGGAGAAACGGCCATGGCAGGTCACCCCTCTTTATCTACAGAAGATGCTTCTGAAATGGTGAAATATATTTTAAACATTACCAATGATAAGCCTGCGGGCAAAACGCTTCCTGTAAAAGGAACATTTGCTGCCAAAATACCTGCTGCTGATAAAGGGCAAGGCGTATTTATAGTTCGTGCATCTTACGAAGACCAAGGAGCCATGGGCATGCCATCGCTTCGCTCTGAGCAGTCTTTTGTATTAAGAAATTCTAACTTAGGACCTCATGACTTTGATGTTTATGAAGACATCAACAAAATGGCCTTTGGTGGAAATAAACTGGCCATTCCTTCTAAAAATGGAGCCTTTATGGTCTTAAAGCAAGTTGACCTTTCAGGAATTAAAGCAATAGAATTTGCCGCTACTGCACCAAAACCTCAGTTAAATGCCGCTGGTGGACGTGTTCAAATAAGACTGGGTAGTGCAAAAGGCAAGCTAATTGGTCAAACAGCGTTTTTAGAACCTAGCGAAGCTATGAGTTTTGAACCAAAATTTATAACCGCTGATATTATTTTACCAGAAGGAACCACGGATAAATTACAAGACCTTTATGCCGTTTTTGTAAATCCTGATGCCGGTTCACAGTCCATGATGGTAGTGATGGGCATTGAGTTTAAAATGTTAGCCGAAGGTGAAGTAATTCAAGCTCCAAAATCAAACCATGCCGATTTCTTCGTTGGAAAATGGAATACCATGTTTGTAGGAACTCCTCAGGGAGATGTCAAATTGCTTTTAGACATCGCTAGAAAAGATGGAAACTTGGTAGGAAGTATTACTCCAGATATGCCAGATGCTGAAACTGTGGCATTAGATACAATAGAAGAAACCGAAGAGGCCATCACCATCTATTTCAATATGATGAACTATGACCTTAACGTGACTTTGAGCAAAGAAGGTGACAATAACCTAAGCGGTAAACTGATGAACATGATTGATGTAACATCGGAACGTGTGATTGAAAAAGTTGATTTCTTCGCAGGAAACTGGAAGACCACCTTTATAGGTACTCCGCAGGGAGACGCCGAATTAGTACTAAACTTAGAAAGAAAGGATGGAGAATTAACGGGGACTATCACATCTGCAGAAGCTGGTTCAGAGGCCGTAGCTCTTGACAAAGTAGAAGAAACAGAAGATAGCGTAACCATCTATTTCAATATGATGAATTATGACCTTAATGTGGTGCTTAAAAAAGAAGATGAGCAAAACCTAAAAGGTAGCCTTATGGGCATGTTTGATGTTACTGCTGAGAAGATGAAGTAAAATAAACGAATCGTTTACTTTAAAAGGCGAATCTCAAAATGAGGTTCGTCTTTTTTTTGTATTAATTTATCAAGCATACATTTGTCACGATTTTGGTTTTTAAGACCAAAATTCCGCCAAATAGCATCCTTGTATTTATAGGATATTATACCACGGGTTTTACCCGCGGCTACCGATGTTATACCCCTACAGGGGCTCTTTATTTCAAACATTTTTTGACAACAATCATGTCCCGTAGGGACAAGACATCGGTAAAAGGCTCACCAATCAAAACCCCGTTTATGGCGTGTTTTTTTGCCCTAAAGCAAAAAACTTGATAAAAGCACCGATGTTATACCCCTACGGGGTATTTTCTTTCAATCCTCATCATTAAAAGGCCTTCCATCATGTCCCGCAGGGACAAGACATTGGTAAAAAGCCTCCTCAACCCAAGCCCCCTTTTTGGCGTGCTTTTTTGCCCTAAAGCAAAAAACATGACAAAACATAGAGCAAACCATCATGATTCAAACATATACCCACATCTAGTAAACTTTCTAAAAAGCTTTGAGGTTTTAATAGATATCATCGACAACTAATGAAAAAAACACCGATTTCAGTTCTTGAATTAGCCACCGTAGTAGACGGCGGAAATCACAAGATTGCTATAGATAACTTGGTAAAAGTAGCTCAACATACAGAGGCCTTAGGTTACACTAGAATCTGGATGGCAGAGCACCACAACATGGAGTACATTGCCAGCTCCGCCACTTCTGTTTTGATAGGCCATGTGGCAGGAAAAACCAGCAAAATACGTGTAGGTTCTGGGGGAATAATGCTTCCAAACCATAGTCCGCTGGTTATAGCAGAGCAATTTGGCACTTTAGAAACCATGTATCCTGGCAGAATAGATTTGGGTTTGGGACGTGCTCCTGGCTCCGACCAAGAAACGGCTTGGGCACTAAGAAGGAACAACATGAATGCTTCTCAAAATTTCCCGGAGGACATTGGACATTTACAGCGATATTTTAGCAAAGAAAACAGCACCGCAATGGTTCGTGCTTTTCCTGGCGAAGGGCTAGATATTCCACTATACATTCTTGGTTCTAGTACAGACAGTGCTTATTTGGCTGCAAAACTTGGTCTTCCTTATGCCTTTGCCGCTCACTTTGCTCCTGCCCAGTTTAGACAGGCCATAGCTATCTACAGGAGCAACTTCAAGCCTTCAGCCGTTCTTAACAAACCATATGTAATGGCATGTGTCAATGTTTTAGCCGCAGATACAGAGGAAGAAGCTACCATTCTTTTAAATAGCCTCATAAGTTTAATAATAGGCATTATTACGAACTCCAGAAAGCCACTCCGACCGCTAAAAGAAGTTCCAGAAGGATATCAGATTCCAGAAATCAAGCATGCGGTGGACAACATGCTGGCCTGCACTTTTGTAGGAAACAAAGAAAGTATCAAAACCAAGGTAAGCGGATTTATAGAAGACACTGCCATTGACGAACTCATAGTCACTTCACACATCTATGATTTAGAGGCTAAATTGAAATCGTTTAGTATTTTGAAGGAGGCATTGGGATGAGGTGACATTTTCTAAGATTTGTATGAGCTATAGTTTATGATTTTGGTCTTTATAGAATTCCTTATGATTTTTATGCAAATTGCAAATCATGGACAAGACACAGCAAAATATAATCATTTATAATACCACCGATGGAAAAGCATCGGTATCACTCTATGCCAAAGATGGAATGGTATGGATGAACCAAAATCAACTGGCACAGCTTTTTGGGACCTCAATACCAAACATCAGCACACACATATCTAACATACTCAAAGACAATGAATTACATCCAGATTCAGTTATTAAGGATTACTTAACAACTGCCAGCGATGGTAAAGACTATAAGGTTACTTTTTATTCGCTTGAGATGGTTCTGGCGATTGGTTTTAGGGTTCGAAGCAAACGAGGCACACAGTTTAGAGTTTGGGCAAACCAACATCTAAAAGAATACCTTGTCAAAGGTTTTGTAATGGATGACGAACGTCTTAAAAACCCAGATGGTCGACCTGATTATTTTGACGAATTTCTGGAGCGAATCAGAGAGATTCGTGCATCGGAAAAACGTTTCTACCAGAAGATAAAAGAACTCTTTGCCTTAAGTAGTGACTACGACAAAACCGACAAGGCTACCCAAATGTTTTTTGCCGAGGCACAAAACAAATTGTTATATGCAGTAACTCAAAAGACTGCAGCTGAAATCATAGTTTCAAGGGCTGATAAAAATAGCCCAAATATGGCACTCACAAACTGGAAAGGAACGAAAGTGAGAAAACAAGATATTTTGGTAGCCAAAAACTATTTATCCAAAGATGAAATAGATACTTTAAATCGCTTAGTAATAATCTTTCTAGAAACCGCTGAATTACGTGTTAAAGACCGTATCGATATTACAATGAAATTCTGGACTGAGAATATTGATAAAATCCTAGAATTTAATGACAGACCATTACTTTCAGGAAAAGGCAGCATTAGCCATGCTCAAATGGAACAAAGAGTAAATGATATTTATGCACAATTCAATGATAGAAGAAAAGAACTAGATGCCCTGAAAGCTGATGAGGAAGATTTACAGGAGCTTAAACAGCTTGAAAACAGCTTGAAAAATCGCCTAAAATAGGGTGCAGAAAACTTGTCTTAAATAACTCATCTTTATTCCTTCCCTTTAAAACGAATAAAGTAAACATTCAATTTAAATGACAAACCAACTCGAAGAATACATAAAATCTTACTTTGGTGTGGTAAAGGCAGACCAGCTAAAAAAAATAAGTGCTTTGTTTAAACCTCTTTTCATAAAGAAAGGGGAGTTCTTTTTGAGAGCAGGACGTCAATCAGATAAGTTAGGATTTGTGCAGACTGGGCTTTTGAGAGTTTTTGTAGAAACGGAGGAAAAAGAAATTACGCAATGGATTTCCTCAAAAGGTCAATTTGCAACCGACCTTTCTAGTTTGGTTTTTGAAACCCCTTCTAGGTGGAATATTCAAGCTCTGGTAGATACCGAATGTTATGCCATCAGTAGAGACGCTTACAACAGAATTGGTACACTTATTCCTGAATGGCATCATTTGGAGAAGCTATTTATTGTTCGCTGTTTTACCCTCATGGAAGACCGGATTTTCGGTCACCTCTCTATGACTGCAGAAGAGCGATATAATGCTTTTTTTGAGCAAAATCGAGAATTATTTCATCAAGTTCCACTCCAACACATCGCTTCTTTACTGGGTATGACACCAGAAACCTTTAGCAGAATAAGAAGAAAACAGCTCGATTGATTTCTTGATTTATGTCAATTACAAACAGCTAATTGGTTTAGATATTTGTGTTTCAAAAGACAAATAGCTATTCACAATTACATATAAACAGACATAAACAATGGCATTCGAAATCAAAACAGAAATTACGATAAACGCATCTCCCGAAAAAATTTGGGGCATTCTTACCAATTTTGAGGCATATCCAAATTGGAACCCTTTTATAAAATCAGTTACTGGTCTTGTGGCTGTAGGTCAAAAAATCACAGCTAAAATAGCTCCTCCAAATTCACATGAAATGACTTTCAAACCAACCATTTTGACTTTCGTTAAGAATAAGGAATTGACCTGGTTAGGGCACCTTTTATTTTCAGGGCTTTTTGACGGAAAACATAAATTTGAACTCACAGATAACGGAAACGGAACTACTAACTTTATTCAAAGTGAAATTTTTAAAGGAATATTGGTACCTCTTTTCAAATCACAATTGAATAAAAACACTAAAAATGGCTTCATAGCAATGAATGAAAAGCTAAAGCAATTGGCCGAAAAGGCTTAATTAAAATACTCAAACAAGCTAAAAGCCACTTTTAGGTTCAAATCATGGCTTACTGAAAAAGCAAACAAGTGGTTTAAAAAAAAATATTACACCTTATTAATCGAATTTGAGTACAAAGTTTTAGCTAGAATAACTGAAAACATCGGCTTTGCTTCAAATAGCACCTTCTTGTCTTGGCAGACGGCCCTTCATTTCTGTTTGGGCAAAAACGAAGCAAAAACCATTACCAAAATAAACTTGCACTGTTAAAATTCATTATATAGTTAATTCCAAGAATATTATGGGAAATGAATTTTAACCGTGCTTCAAACAGATTTTTTTGGCAATTCGGAATTCACCTTTTTGTCTTATTTCAGTATAACTTAATTACTGTAACAAATGAGGATATTCTGCCTCACGATTTTGAAACCTAAGAATTGAATCTTTCATGATTCTTCCTTGGTCGGTATTTATGGCATTTCTAAGCGTGCTGTTTTGTTCCCAACCTTCTGGTCCTGCTAACATAGATGCCAAATGGACAATTAACGCTGCCGAGATAGACCGAGAAGCACTTTCCCAAAAATAACTTGGTGTATGGTCTACCGCATAATAATCTACCTTATCTACATTAATTATGGGTTCTTTGAATGTAGTAGGTTTGGCAAAGTAAAAACCCATGCCTTCGTCACAACTTACATCAATAATCAAAGTCCCAGGTTTTAGGCAGGCTTTTTCTTCCTCTAGCACAAAATTAAGTGGGTCGTCAATGTCTTGATAAGTACCATTAATAATGATATCAGACTCGCTTATCAAATCGAAAAGAGAACGCTCTGAGCCATCATGTTCCACCACTTTTAGTCGTGGTTCATTTATCCCACCTTTCTGAATACGAGCATAACTTACATCTAAAACTTCCTCTCGCACTTCATGGTCGGGTCTTTGAATATATATGGTGATATCTCTAAAGCCATGAGCTTTTAAAGCATAAATAGCTCCCCTACTCACCGCACCAAAGCTAAATATGCTCACCTTTCTTTGATTGCCGTAATGCCCATCTATTCCTTTGAGCTGTAAAGCGTGAATTACCGCACAGTAACCCGCCATCTCGTTATTTTTATAAAAGGTATGCCTACCAACAGTGCCACTTGGCGACCAAACAAACATATCTTCGAAAGCAATCAGCGTTAATTTTCTATCAATAGCCGTTTGTGTAACATCACTTTGCTGTGCACAATGAGGATATCCCCATATAATTCCGCCTACTTTTAACTGCTTAAAATCAGATAAAATAGGTTTAGCGATAATGGCCGAGCCTATATCGGTCAAAATTTCATTTCTAGCAGCTACGCCACCCGTTTGACGGGCTATTTCTTCATCATCTATATTGAATGGCTTGCCATATCCTTTTTCAAAAATCAGTTTTCTACGAACGTTTTCCGTAAGCCGATTTAAATGTTCTGGATGAATAGGGACGCGTCTTTCGTCTTCTTTTTTAGAAGTTCCGATAACGCCCATTGTTGATAATACCATAAGATATTTCTTTTGATTGAGGCCAAGCATCATTAATGAAATGAGCAGCAAGGCACGTGAAAATAAGAGTTTACTTACCAGCTATCAGGCATTAAGATGACGGCTAGGTTTCAATAATCAGAGAAGACTGCTACTATTTAAAGCGGAGATGGTGATTAATATCGACTGATAATCAATTGTTTGGTAAGATACACCAATTAAACTCACAAGTAATACTTAATCAGGAAAAGCTACCCTTTCATTATAATTATTTCAAAGGCCTAGTTTGCTATGAAAAGTCAACTATCCGCCTTGTTTAAATTTTAAGCAAGAATTAACTCATACCTTTGAAAGCCCGAAATATCTGGTAATGAAGAAAATTAATGATTAAAAAGAAGACCGACTCCAACCACTTCGATGTTACAGAAGAAAAAGAACTATTGATTTTCTTGATTTCTGTAATGCCAAGTAAGAGCCGCCATGTGGTCAAAAACATGCTGCGAGATAAACAGGTTTTTGTAGATAACGAAGCTACAAGTCAATACAACCAGCTCTTGAAAATTGGGCAAAAAGTAGAAATAAGGAAGGATAAGCAGTCTTATAATCAGAAGCTTCAAGGACTCAAAATAGTATTTGAAGACCAACACCTCATAGTCATTGATAAAGAAGCTGGAACATTATCCATAGCCACAAACAAGCAAAAAGATAACACCGCATACAGTATTCTAAGCACATACGTTAAAACACAAAATCCCAGTAATCGAATTTTTGTAATTCACAGGCTAGACAAAGAAACCTCTGGTATCATGATGTATGCTAAAAGTCAAAAAACACAGAAGATGCTTCAGGAAAACTGGAATGATAACATCCTTGAAAGAAGCTATTTAGCAGTGGTAGAAGGCCATGTAAAAATAACAAAAAGCATTATTACTTCTTACTTGAGTGAAAGCAAAGCCTTTATTGTTTATTCTTCTCAAAATGCCACCAAAGGAAAAAAAGCGATTACACACTACGAAGTGCTAAAAACGTCAAAAAACTACAGTCTTTTGAAGGTAGATTTGGAAACCGGGCGTAAAAATCAAATACGTGTGCATATGCAAGATATTAGGCATTCTGTGATTGGCGACAACAAATATGGTGCCTCTAGTAATCCTATTAAACGCTTGGGCCTTCATGCATGGGTGCTAGCATTTACCCATCCCATCACAAAATCTGAAATGCGATTTGAGACGGAGATGCCAGTTCTATTTTCAGGATTATTTAAGAACTAAAATAGACCTCTTACTTTAACAGAATCAGCTCAGTGCAATCTTTATCTCCTTTGGAGTGTTCTACTCTAAACACCTAGATTTTTATAGTGGAATTTTCTTGACACCCCTATCCTAATTAATGTCCAAACTATCTCCTGTAAATAAGTTTCTTGACTTTTCTGATTACGGAAGGCCACTAGCCAAGCTTATTGTGTCGGGTTTAATCAATACCAAAGTAACGCCCATTCAGCTTACGCTGGCTTTTGGTGTATCAGGCCTATTGGCTGTATATGGCATTTTTAAAGGCTATTTCATTCTCGCAGGGCTTTTCCTCATCCTAAAGTCAGTTCTTGACGCAGCAGATGGTGAGCTAGCAAGACAAAAGAATACACCCTCCTATGTAGGCAGATACCTAGATAGCATTTTTGACATTATCCTGAATTTAATTCTCCTACTACTAATTGGATACTTAAGTGAATCGCCGCTTTGGCTGACTCTATTGGCGTTCATTTGTGTGCAGATGCAAGGTACATTGTATAATTATTATTATGTAATACTTCGAAATATCAGTGTGGATGGCGACCAAACGAGTAAAGTTTTTGAACAAAAAGCACCAAAGGCTTTTAACGGCGAAAAACAAAGTACTGTCAATATCATGTTTCTAATATTTCAGGTTCTGTACAGCTTCTTTGACCGCACCATTCAAGCTTTAGATAACAATGCTCACCGCTCAAAAAAGTATCCCAACTGGTTCATGAGTTTGGTTTCTATATACGGACTAGGTTCTCAGCTATTACTCATAGCCCTCTTTTTGGCCTTTGGCAAAATGACCTTGATTATTCCTTTTTTTATAGGTTATACGGTATTCCTTCCTTATATAATTTTGGTGAGGAAAAGTTTGAGGTAAATATACCACGTCTATCTTATTTTTTGTCTGCAAAGAGGTGCTGATAAAACCTTTTACCTTATAAAGGACATTTACCACCGCAGCAAAAACTGGATAAAAAGTAAGTTCTCCCATATCAATTGGGACAAACGCTCAACAAATGCAGGAATATGAATTAGGAGAATTCAAGAAATACCTGATTTATTTTCGGAACAATAGCTTTGAATTTTGTTAAAAAAACTTTCCTCATCAAAGTAACTTTGTCGGAATAAATTCATCAAACAAATGAAATTAGGAAATTAAGGTTTAGAGTTTTCATCCTTAGGTTTGGCCTACATGGTAATGAGCTTTTCATATACTCCATTTCCTCCAGATAGTCAGTCTATTGGATTGATGTATAAAGTAGTAATAGAAGAGTTATCATTTTTGATACGGCTTTGGTTCTAGCTCAAAAGCTTTGGATGGTTCCTATACCAGGAACCACCAAAATTCACCGTTATGTTGAAAATAATGGAGCAAGCAATATAGTATTCAGTCAAAAATAATTTGAAGAATTGACCGCCGATTCTGAAGAACTAAAAATAGTAGGAACTAGATATACGGAAGCCCAAGAAAAGGCAACAGGATTATAATTATTTAAACAATTGCTACGAAGTGCAATAAACATTTATCGCCTAACCAATAACTATTAGTAATCACTTAAACGCCTCCTTCAAGAAACCAATCACCATATCCCGATACTCATCCGTATCATACATCTTTCCGAAATGCGGGGCATCGGGCACAATCGTAATTTTGTTTTGTACCCCATTTACTGTTAGCCAGCCACTTAGTAATTTGGATTGTCGGTTAGGCACCATGTCGTCTTTCTCTCCATGGAAAATCAGGAAAGATGGGTCGTTTTTATCAACATAAGTTATAGGACTCGCTATTTTCGATAAATCGGGGCGTGATATTGGAGTAGCTCCAAGCAGGATGGCTTCGGGTGCTTTCGGGTCTTCGCTGCTTGGCATGGAGGCTAATTCTGAAGGTCCATAGTAATCTACAACCGCTTTAATATTGAACTTCTGACCCTTTCCGCTCATAAAGAATTGAGCAACTTCATTATTATTCGCCAAACCTTGCAAGGAAGCCAGATGCCCACCAGCAGAAAAACCCATAAGGGCAATACGGTTTTCGTCCAAATTATACTTGTCAGCATTACTGCAAAGGAAACTAAGTGCAGAATTACAATCTTGAATCAAAGCAGGAAAAGCCGCTTGTGAAGCCCAACGATAATCTATCGAAGCTACTGCATAGCCATTGTTTATCAAAGCTGAAACAGTATTACCCATATAACCGATATCCGCATATTTGTCATTGCCCAGCCAGCCGCCACCATGTATAAAGACCACAAAAGGTATTTTTCCCAGCATATTGGCAGGCAAATAAATATCCAATTGATGCTTTTTCAATGTGTCGTCTGCATAAGGAATATTGCCAATAAGTTCCGTTCCTGCCGGAAATAAATTCAGTACGCGATTGGTATTTTGAGAAAAGGCTGAAAATGAAATTAGAAATAGGAAGATTAGCTTAAGTTTCATGATGTTAGGGTTTAATTTAAGTTTCTGAACTCATTGGGTGAAACCCCAACTTTCTGTTTAAAAAGGCGAGTGAAATGCTGCGGATATTTAAAACCTAGTTCGTAAGAAATTTCACCGATAGACTTAGATGTATCAAAAATAAGTTCTTTGGCAGCATCCATTAGTTTGGTTTGAATATATTCCAGAGCGGTTTTGCCTGTTTCTTTTTTGACTAAATCCCCGAAATAATTAGGCGAAAGATGCAATTGCTCTGCAAAATATGACACGGAAGGAAAACCTTTAGTTTTCAATTGTTCACCAGTAAAATACTCATTTAGTTTTTGCTCAAACTGCTCTATTATTCCAAGGTTTGCATGTTCTCTAGTGATAAACTGGCGGTCATAATAACGCGAGCAGTATTTAAGCAATAGTTCCAAATTGGCTACAATTAGCTTTTTACTATGGATGTCAATGTTCTGATTTATTTCGGCTGAAATATTATCAAAACAGACTTTCAATGTCTCTTTTTCTTTATCTGAAAGATGTAAAGCCTCGTGAGATTGATAACCGAAAAAGGAATACTCATGAATTTGTTTTCCCAAAGCTGTACCTACCAACAAATCAGCATGAAACACAAGTGCTTTTCCGTATGGCTGAGAAATTTCCCCTTCAGGCTCATTGGTAATAACCTGACCTGGGCCCAAAAACACCACAGTACCCTCCGAATAATCATAATACTGATTGCCGTATCTAATATCTCCGCAATTGGTCTCTTTGATTACGATGGCGTAGAAATCTAACCTGAATTTGGTTCTTGGTATAGGGTCAGACAAGTTCAAATCGACCAAGCCAATCAATGGATGCGAAGTTTTATTATTAAACTTCTCGTTGTATTTTTTTATGCTGTCGTAAATTTCCATGCCGCATTTTTATTCAAATCTATTCCCATAAATATCAAAAATATAACACTTCGGTAAAACTGGTTGGTAAAACCGTAAAATGTATAAGGATTGGACTTTCGCAACGATATACCTTTATAAAAGTATTCAGCTTTTAATTATAGATATTCCTAATGAAGCTTTTCAAGATTTGTTTCTTTTCCTTCCATTTGCATTTTTATCAGCAAGTGCATTTGCTCAAGCGAGCGATAGTACCCAAAAGATTTATAGGTAATATAGGCATTACAAATAACGGTTTTTCAATCATCCTTTTCATTGAATCACCCAGCTTTTGTTACAAATTTTTAATATAGGAAAATGAATCTCAGTTTTGAACCAGATAGCCGTATGGTACCCAATGCGAAAAAAGGTTCAATGCTTTGCTCGGTAAGATATAGATTGATAGAAAATAAAAAGTTTGGTTTAAGGATTGGGGCACATCCCGCTTTTACCTTAATTCAAAGACAAGATAATGAAGATGGCAGCACCAAAGAAATTACAGGGATGCTGCGATTTATTTCTTTTGAGGCAGTTCCGAGTTATCAATTCAATGATAAATTTGGAATAAGGTTGATGTGTTTAGAAACTCATGGGCTTCAAAAAAATGAGCCCCAAGAAACCAACGTTCTATTCTTCAATACCAGCATAACAAACATTGGACTTGGTAAAATCCTTAATTCTAATTTGTTTCCTTCTGTTTATTTTCATACTGACGGGTACAGCGGAAGTTATTTCTCAGCAAATGCAACCCTAAGCCGTAAAAAATCGCCATTTGGCTTACAAAGCACCATTAACCAGACTTTTAAATCAAATGTGCCTGACAATAAAGATTTTATGTTGAATGTGACGCTTAATTATCGTTTTTCTAATGTTCACAAAAGAATTAATTAATCTATGAAAAAAGACATATTTCAAAGAATGCTAGATGGAGGCGTCATACAAAATAGTGACCCTGAATTTACTAAAGTATTTGAGCAGGTAAGTGTGACTAAAAAGCTAACTGTGGCATTAAATACAGAAACAGACGCTGATAAAATTAAAGAAATATTAAGTCAAATTATTGACCAGAAAGTGGATGTGTCAACCATTGTATTCACACCTCTCCAAACAAATTTTGGAAAACACATTTCTATTGGCAAAAATGTGTTTATAAATCAGGGATGTACTTTTTTAGATTTAGGTGGAATAACTATTGAAGATGATGTATTGATTGCCCCTAATGTGCAACTAATCACAGAAAACCATTCTATCAATCCAAGCGAACGCAAAGCTCTGATTTTAGATAAAATTGTGATAAAGAAAAATGTTTGGATAGCAGCTGGAGCCATCATTCTTCCAGGTGTCACGGTGGGCGAAAACTCAGTGGTGGCGGCTGGTGCTGTGGTTTCTAAAGATGTGCCAGCAAACACCGTGGTAGCAGGAGTACCAGCCAAAGTAGTTAAGAAATTAGAATGAAAGCATTTATACCGAACTTACTCCTTTTCTACTCATTAGCATCTTTTTATACTGATTTTAGTAAGTATCTGTCCGAAATCAAAAATAAAATTAAATTCAGAATTGTTATCTTTATAAAAATGTAATAACCAACACTATGGCTAAATATAAATTAAAAATAAACGGCAAAGTAAAAGACGTGGAAGTTGACCCAGCCACTCCTATGCTTTGGGTTTTAAGAGACCATCTTAATATGCCCGGTACCAAATTCGGATGTGGTATAGCACAGTGCGGTGCATGTACTGTTCATTTTGATGGAACCGCTGTTCGTTCTTGTCAGTTACCGGTTTCAGCCGTAGGCAAAGCAGAAATAACAACCATTGAAGGATTATCTGAAGATGCCTCTCACCCAGTTCAGCAGGCTTGGCTAGAGCATGACGTGGCTCAATGTGGCTATTGTCAATCTGGGCAAATCATGTCCGCGGCGGCTCTTTTAAAAAGTAATCCTAAACCAAGCGATGAAGATATTGAAGCCAGCATGAGTGGTAATATTTGCCGATGTGGCACTTATTTGAGAATAAAGGAAGCCATTAAAACTGCATCAAAAGCCAAATAAAGATGAAAAATAATAAACAAAATAGACGCTCATTTTTAAAGTCGTCCGCCTTAGCGGGAGGAGGACTGATGCTAAGTTTTAGCTGGTTTAGTGAAGCGAAAGCTTCTGACAAATTAAACCTTCCAGAAGAATGGTCTGAGCTTACTGGATATATTAAAATAGCAGCCGATAATAGCATAAAAATCTATTGCCCAAACCCTGAATTTGGTCAGAATGTGATGACTTCGCTGCCTATGATGGTGGCAGAAGAGCTAGACGTAACTTGGGAAGATGTGATGGTGGAAATGGGACCTCACGACAATACAAAATTAGGCCCTCAGTTTACGGGTGGAAGTAATTCCGTTAGAATGTACTGGCAACCATTACGAGCAGCGGGAGCTTATGCAAGAGAAATGCTGAAAGAAGCTGCCGCTCAAACTTGGAATGTACCAGCAACTGAAATCACTACTAAGGCAGGTATTTTATCACATTCCAGTGGAAAATCTGCTAAATACGGAGAGTTTGCAAGCAAAGCCGCTACACTCCCTGTGCCAAATGATGCAAAAAATAAAGAGTTTAAAGACTTCAGCATTATTGGCAAATCAAAGAAAAACGTAGAAGGCAAAAAAGTAGTTACTGGAAAGCCCCTTTTTGGTATGGATTATCATGTAGATGGCATGCTGATAGCCATGATACAACACCCGCCGGCTTTCGGTATGAAATTGAAATCTTTTGACGCCAGTCAAACCTTAAAAATGCCTGGTATTAAGGATGTTTTTAGTTTTAAATTATACGACGACGATTTTGAGCAAGGCAGTTTTGACACCCGCACTTTCAATGAAATGATAGCCATAGTTGGTGAATCTACTTGGCAAGTGATGAATGCTCGCAAAAAGATTAAAGTACAATGGAAGGCAGCTGGTGATGTAACAGAGACCATTAATGTTTTCAGAAAAGGAGTAAGCCAAGTTCCCATCCCTGGTCGCTTGGAAACCACTAGCAATCAAATGGCTATGATGGCAGAATATGCAAAAAAACAAGCCAATCAATTGCGAAAAGACGGTGATCCTGAAACGGCTTTCAAAAATGCCGACAGGATTATTGAGCGTACCTATAATGCACCGTTTTTAGCACACAATTGCATGGAGCCTATGAATTTCTTTGCAGATGTAAAAGAAGGTAGTGCTTTAATAGCTGGTCCTCTCCAAGCTCCTGGGTGGATGGAACCTACACTTGCCAAACTTATTAATTTACCTCCGGAGAAAATTGAAATACAAATGACCCGGATGGGTGGGGGGTTTGGTCGTAGGGCTTATCCTCAGTTTGCTTTTGAAGCTGCATTGATTTCTCAAAAAGTAAAGGCTCCTGTGAAATTAATATACTCTCGTGAAGACGATATGACCTACGGTATTTACCGCCCAATGTACACGGCTACCTACCGTGCGGCTTTAGATGTTAATAAAAAATTGATAGGTTTTCATGTGAAAGGCGGTGGAATCCCAGAAAGTCCTATTCACGAAAACCGTTTCCCAGCTGGTGCGGTAGACAACTATTTGGCGGAGTCATGGGAAATTCCCTCCAATATTACTGTTGGAGCATTTAGAGCTCCCAGATCTAATTTCAACGCCGCCGCTGAGCAGTCTTTTTTAGACGAATTGGCGGAGGCAATGGGCAAAGACCCAATAGACATGCGACTAGAAATGCTAAAACGTGCCAAAGATAACCCTGTAGGCGAAAACAATGATTATGATGCTGATAGATATACTGGTGTTTTGGAATTGGTCAAAAAAAAATCGGGCTGGGGCAAATCTGACAATGGAAAATATAATCGAGGGGTTGCCGCTTATTTCTGTCATAATTCTTACGCCGCTCATGTGGTAGATATGGTCACTCGTGATGGCGAATCTTATGTAGAAAAAGTTACCTCTGCTATTGATTGTGGAATTATAATAAACCCTGATGCAGCTACAAATATGGTGCAAGGTGCCGTGGTTGATGGAATTGGTCAATCATTTTATGGTGCCATGACCTTAAACAATGGTCAACCAGACCATAATAATTTCGATACGTATCGTATGATTAGGCACAACGAAGCCCCAAAATCTATTGATGTACACTTCGTTCAAAACGAGATTGACCCTACGGGTTTAGGTGAGCCGCCTTTCCCACCAGTATTTGGTGCGGTAGCAAATGCCCTTTACAAAAACACAGGAAAAAGGCATTATAACCAGCCCTTTATGAGTGATGTGGAGAATATTTAAAAGCGTACATCTTCGTCTTTAATATCAAAAGCCACTGTCAAACGATAGTGGCTTTTTTTGTATTAAATCTAACTGGCTCTCTAAAAATAAGGACCTTCCTCTGCATGAATCTGTAGCGTGGGCTTGTATTTCTGTAATGCTATAATGACGTCTTTAGTGGTTTCTGTACTATAGGAATAAACCTCCTTTAAAGCTGGAAATTTCACCAAATCTAACAGTGCTTTATCATCCACTTTCGTAAAAGACACGTTTAAAACTTTCAGGTTTTCCATCTTACTCAAATGAATCAATCCACTGCCGTTTAACTTTGTCTTTTGGAGATAAAGCTCTTTCAAATTGCTCATTTGAGCTATCAGGTATAAATCTGCATCATCTATCTGTGAAGACACTAAAGACACCTTAGTAAAAACGTCCAAATAAGGCTTTAACTGCTCCAGTTTTTCACTGCCAAAAGGCGAAGGAGGAAAGGTGGTAGACAGTGTATACATTTCGCCTTCTGCAGTCTCATCTCTTTTTATAACCACTTCCATGTCGGTGGCCAAATATTCCAATTCTGCTGCTAGTTTCTCAGCATTCAATGCCGATTTCTGGACATTAAAGCGGTACTTTTTCAGTGCTGGCTCTAGCTGATTTACCAACAATTCCATCTCTAATTTTGTACTATCAGCCGTAGTACTATCTGCCAAAGGCTGTTTCATTTTGGCTCCATTGGCAATCCAATATTTCAAAATCGCTATCTCTTTTAAATCTAAGGGCGTTTTACCGGCAGGTGGCATACGGTCTGAAACGGTATCTGGCATAATAACCCTCAAAAAAAGCTCGCTTTCATCTGGTAAATAATGCTTCAAACCTATCTTCCCACTCTTGCCTTCTTTGAATAAATCTTCAAAAGAGCTTACAGAAAAATTCCCTTTGGCCCTTAAAGTAGAGTGGCAGCCCTCACATTTTGCCTCGAAAATGGGTTGGATTATATCTTCATATAAGTACTGAATAGAATCTGATTTAGGTTCGGTTTCTATTTCTTTTCCTATCATCGGCAAATACTCCGTTAAATAGTTTTGACCATGTGTCAAATTACCACCCTGATGGCCCGTATAAAGTGCCGCTACATTGGTTCCTATTAATGCCAATAAATAAATCCAATATAGTTTTTGATACTTCCAATGATATACAAAAAATGCAAAACTCAGAAACAATAGACTGCCCGTTATAAGGGCTCCATTAAAATGCTGCTCCATCAGATATCCTGAATATTCTCCTGAAGCAAAAAGCATATAGCCAGAAAATATAGAGATTAAAGTAAGCAGGATAATTATCAAAAAAGAATAAAATAATACCCTATTTTCTATTTGGATGAGTTTAAAAAAACGCAGGAACTCCGCCCCTAGTACTATCAAAACTAAGACTATAGGGAAATGCAATAAAATAGGATGAAAACGACCAATGGTAAGCAAAACGGGTGATTCTAAAGTAATATTTAAGAATTTCAACCCAAAAAGTAGCAAACCAAATACGCCAAAAAATATAATAGTAACAGGCTTCGTCAGAAACCGCTCGAGTGGTTTATCAGGCATTATAAGATTTTTCGATGAAGTATTTATGACATTAAAGAACCAAGTGTGTTGGTGCTATCTCCAAACTGCTTCATATCAAAATTTTGAGATTGAAGCATTGTCAGATACAGGTTTGCAAGCGGCGTCTCTTCTTTAAAGTTCAAGTTTTGTCCTTGCTTTATTTTTCCTCCCCCATGGCCTCCAATAATGATAGGTAAATCTCTAGGTGAATGGCGATTCCCATCTCTTAAATCTGAGGTAAATAATACCATAGAATTGTCTAACAGTGTTTTATCTCCCTCTTTGATGTCTTTCAGTCTTTGTAAAAAGTAAGCGTATTGCTCCACATGCCAAACCGATATTTTCAAGTATTGCTCCATCAGGTCAGGATTATTCATGTGATGCGAAAAGGAATGATGATTTCCTTTAACACCATCTAGAAAAGAAAAACTTCTATTACTTACAGAGTTACCAAACATAAAAGTAGAAACACGACTGGCATCACTCCAAAAAGCCAAAACCATGATATCTAACATCAAACGTGTTTTTTCGGTAATGTCTATGCCCGAATAGATTTCCTGATACTCTTCAATGTTTTGATTGACTCTGGTCAATTCCTTTTTTATATCAGCGGTAATTTTTGAACCAAACTTCTCACGCTGCTCTTCATTCAGAATACGTTTTTCTACGCTTCTGATAGACTCTAAATATTCTGATAGTTTATCTTGGTCTGAACGTCCCAAGTTCCTTTTAAGAGCATTAGCATCTTCTAAAACCGTATCTAAAATACTTTTTTTCCATGGGTCATCTTTAACTTTTACGCCAGGCACAAAAGATTTGAATAGTCTATCAAAAGCCAACTTAGGGTCAATTTCCTTGGTCATAGGCTGCTGTGCATTTTTCCATGAAATGCTAGAGCCATAGAGTCTGGTAAAGCCCACATTAATATCTACCCCTGTCGTGATTCGATCTAAGCCATATTCCAGCGAAGGAAAAATGGTTTCGGTCCCATATTGTTGAGCCATAACTTGGTCAATAGAAATACCTCCACTAAAGATATTATCCCCAATCGTCTGGCGTATCTGACCGCAAGTGAGCAAACTAGCCGATTTGGCATAATGACCATCTGCACCATTAAAAATTGAATGTCTATTCATCAAGTTTTTCAGAATAGAGACATCTCCCTTAAGTTTTGCTAAAGGCATCAATTGACGTGTCAATTCATAGTTCTTTCCAAATGCTGAGGGCGTCCAATGGTCTGGATGGACGCCATTAGGCATGTAAAAGAAAGCCGAACGAACGGGAGACTTGACAGGCAAAGCTGTACTAAACGGTTTACCCATTGCTTCCAATACTGGTAAGGCAATGGTGGCTCCCATTCCTTGGAGCATTCTTCGCCTTGATATTTGCCAACTTTTTGCCATTATAAATTCTTTATTATTTCTAAGCTTGTCTGACCTCGCTTTCTTCCTTCAAGACCATATCTGATCATAAATCCCGCTTCATGCTCTCAATATCCCAAACCAAGCATCAAATACTCTTCTTTTCGAAATCGCTTTGTTTCATTAAAAAAGGATAACTGTTCACCAGTTCAATGAGAAAAGGTTCTGGATTAAAGTTATTTTCTATTAAGACGTTTTCTAACCTCACTAAAGCCGTTTCGTCCGTAAACAAAATCGTTCTACCTAGTGCATAAGAAAGAATTCTCTTAGAAAAATTTCTCGCGATTCTCTTTTCATCTTTTAGCAATATCTTTTTTAGCTCCTCTGGACCATTAAAGACTTCCCCTTCCGACGTTATTCCGGAGGCGTCTATCTTCACTTTTTCATATTTCTCTCGCCATTGACCTGTAGGGTCATAGTTTTCTAAACCCAAACCTAAAGGGTCCATCTTTTCATGGCAAGACTGGCATTCTGGATCAGCTCGGTGCCTTTCCAAAATTTTGCGTAAGCCCAAAGCCTCATGAATCCCTTTATCTTCGGTAAGTTCGGAAACTTCAGGTGGCGGCGGCGGCGGCGAAATACCTAAAATCTGTTCCATGACCCATTTTCCTCTGAGCACAGGACTGGTTCTGGTAGAAATGGACGTCGTAGCCAAAACGCCCGCCATTCCTAATACCCCTCCTCTCCTATTATCTGCAAATTCCACTTTTAAAAAGTCATCGCTTTGAACACCCTCTATGCCATAAAAATTTGCTAAAGATTTATTCAACATTGAATAATCGCTATTCACCAAGTCCATCATGTTCTTGCTTTTAGTAAGCACATGATGAAAAAAAGCTGCGGCTTCTTGGTACAAATCCTTTCTTAACTCCAAGTTGAATTCTGGATACATCTCTGCGTCTACCATAGGCTCTGCGTCCAAAAGCTTGGTAATACCCAACCACTGCACAGTAAAGTTTTCGGCAAAGCGTTTAGACCTTGGGTCGGCTATCATTCGTTTAACCTGCATGGCCAAGGTGGTAGAATCATGTAACTTACCAGCATACGCCAAATCAAACAATTCTTGGTCTGGCGTACTACACCATAAGAAGTAAGATAACCTAGAAGCCACCTCAAAGTCGCTCAATGGATAAGCCCCTTCTTTTTGTGGTTCTTCCTCTACTTTATATAAAAAATTAGGAGAAACAAGCAATGCTTTCAATACTTGAGCAATACTCTCATTGAATCTTAGCGGGTTTTTAACCGCCTCTTTCTCAGAATACACAGACTGAAACAAAGTCATCAATTTTGATTTCTCTTCCGCCTTTAAGAATCGTCTGTACGCCTTACTAGCCACTTGGTCTATCACCTTTTCTGCCGCTAAATCTGAATCGTTTAGATAATCATATTTGTCAGAAAAAAGTGTTATAAACCAATTTTTTATACCCTGCCAGCCAGAAGCCTTAAAGGCAAAAGGAACAATCCTGTTCCATTTATCTTCATCTGCCAAAGCCGAGTCTACTATCTGACTGCCTGCATCATAATAACGTTCCAACTTTAATGGCGTAAAAAACAGTGCCCGTCCTTGATTGTCAAAACCTCCACCTCCCGAACCATCGGATGGAAAATAGCTTCTAGCGTCAAAATCTACGCCAAGTAAATCGAAAATGGTATATTGATATTCGGCATGGCTTAATCTTCTTATCACCACTTTCCCTGGCGTCTCCTTTTCTAAAGAAGCTTTTAAAATGGCATCTATTCCTGAAACTAATTTATGATAGGTGGCATCAGAAAGTGGTTTTTCAGACTTTGGGGGCATCGATTTATCTTTAATTACACCCAAAACTTCCAACCAAAAAGATCCACTCTGGATTACGCGAGCCTGCTCTTTAAAATTGTCAATATTAATTCCCCCTTTAGAAGTATTGGTATTATGACATTTTATGCATTCGTCCACAAGCATAGGCCTTATATCCTTCTCGAATGTAAGGGTATCCGCCGCAAAAGTCAATTTTGCGAAAGCCATAAAAAGTACGATTATAAAACTCTGTTTCAAGTTCACTGGTATCTCTTAGTTTCCTAAAGATAGCCCTTCTTGAATTGCTTTGGAAGCTTTTGTATTATAGGTAGATAATTTGGCAAAATTTGAAGATGTAAATTTTAAAATATGCCATTGACCGCTATTCTGTAGAGGAACCCGCACAGTTCCTGTGCTTTGCTAAAAAAGAATGGCTGGTATCCGTATTAGAAACCGCTTTTTATAGTAAATTTTCATAAACATTTTTCCAAATATTGCAAGAATTTTGCAACTTTCTCTAAAACATTCTCATTCACTATTTCTAAGCAATCAGCGTGTACACCAATCATTAATCTCTCATCTCTTTTAAAACTTCTATGATTTCAAGAGCAGACATTCTTTCGGTATAGTTGGCCTCTACATGAGCTGCCAATATCTTGTGATTGGAATCTATAATAAAAGTTGCTGGGACAGGGAGTGTTTTAGAACCATCGCCATTTTCCTTTGTCAAATCTCTACGTTGATGGTAATCTTCTCCTGGGTCAAACTGTAGATTATAAGCTTTTATTACTTCTTGATGGGCATCACTAAGTACTTCATAACCTAGTTCATTCTTTTGTGCAGCAGTAAGTGCACCGTCCGGACTTTGTGGACTAATGGCAAAAACCGTAGCTCCCAATGCCTGAATCTCTGGCAAGTGCTTCTGTATTTCTCTAAGGTCAAGATTACAAATAGGACACCATTCTCCTCTGTAAAACTTCAAGATAACCTTACCTTTCCCCAAGGCTTCTGAAAGCGAAATATTTTTACCAAAAGCATTTGGCAAAGTAAAATCTGGAGCGGTATCACCAATTGACAAACCTTTTACCTCTGCTGCGTTGGCTATAACTAATTTTTGAAACTCTTGAAGGTCGCTCATTGCTTGTGTTGTTTATTTGAAATCTTTTCTATAAAAAGCGACTACTGCCATATAAACGATTTATGGGGTTTATAGGTTTGGGTGAATTTGCATCTATCTGTTTCAAACCTTCCTGTCCAAAGACAAGAAGGTTTGCAAATGTAATTATCTCCACATCTCTATTTTACAAAAGGTACAATCATTGGCACCTCCTTCTTATAGTCTTCATAATCTTTGCCTATTGCTTTTTCCAAGTCCTTTTCTTCTAAAAACTTAACGGCTATGAGTATGTAGACAGTAGTAACTACAGCAAATAAAAGATGTCCCATGGTCATGATTGGTGTAGCCCAAAAAGCAATAATAAAACCCAACATAATTGGATGTCTTACTATTTTATAAAACCAATTTACCTGAAATTTAGGGCTTGGAGTTTGTTTATTTTTAAAATTATTAAAGATTTGCGTAAGCCCAAAAAGTTCAAAATGACTTATCATAAAAGTAGATAAGAAAACGATTAGCCAGCCCATGTAAAATACTCCTACCAAAATAGAAGCTATCATCTCATTTTCAATATTCCATACTAAGTCGTTCATAGGTTCCCACTTCCAATAAATCAAAAGAAGAGCCAGACTGGACAAAAGTACGTAGGTACTTCGTTCTATGGCCGGACTTAAAAAGTTTGTAAACCACTTTTTAAATGCAGGCCTCGCCATAATACTGTGCTGCAGGGCAAAAACACTTAGTAAAGCTACATTAACAAGAAGTGCTGGAAGCGAATCAGTTGCCACCCCGCTATCGATTGATTTGGGTACTAAGAGGTTGCCCACAAAACCTATGGCGTAAAGAAATGCCACTAGAAATACCACATAGGCCAGACTTCCATAAATTAGAATAATTATTTTTTTCATGCTTATTTAACTGGTTATTAATTGATAACCAAATTTCAATTAAATATTGCATGTATGATTTGCTAATACGTTCAAAAAATGTGTTTTAAAGTCCAGCGAAAATAATCTGGCTCTATTTCTTAAAATTCTTGACTCTAAATTGATTGGGAGGTAAATGAAACCGCTGCTTAAACGACTCTACAAAGTGCGAGTTATTTTTAAAACCGCTCTCATAACAAATCTGATTAACATTTAAATCACTTTGATATAGGAGCATTTTCGCATAATCTAAACGTTTCAATTTAAGCCACCTGTAAGGTGTGGTATGATAGTGTTCTTCAAAATCTCGTTTAAAAACAGAAAGGCTTCGCCCGCATAGTTTAGCAAACTCCTCTATTTTTAAATCATATTTAAAGTTTCGATTCATTGTGACTTCAATATCGATTTTTATCGAATTTCCGGCTTTTTGAAATGCGAGATAAGCTTCTCTCTTTGGTCTTATTCCTGTAATAAAATTTTCTATTTCTGCTAAAACAGAAAAAGAATCACCTACCCAAAAACAATGGTCAGTGCCATATAATTCTACATACTGCGAAGTGGGAATACTATGGGCTAAAAATTTGGCTTCTTCTATATTAACATCTAGATCATCTGTTCTATGAAGAATCAGTGCAGGAGCTTTAATGGTATTTAAAATATCTGTAATATCAGCTTCGGTATTCATTTTGGCAAGAGCCAGTGCATCTCCTGGACTAGCAGCAGAACGTAAATAACTAGCAAACCAATTGTAATAATCTTTATCTTTAGACATAGAGGGCATAATACATTCTAGTCCCATCTTTTGTCCGTTTCCCCAATGGTTTTCGATAGCATGATAAAATACCTCTCGTTCTTCTGTTTTTGGTGCCCAAGGATAATCTTTAGTATATTTTCTTTTTGCAAAACCACCAAAAGTGATTAATGAAATGGTTCTTTCGGGATATTTAGCGGCAAAAAGACTTGTGATAGTTCCTCCTTCGGAATGCCCAAAAAGAACAGCTTTTTGAACCCCTACAGCATCCATAACACAAAGGATGTCATCCATTCTTTCTTCTAGTGTACAGAGTGGACTAACACGATCCGAAAGTCCTGTCCCTCTTTTGTCGAAGAGAATTAATCTGGCAAAATCTGCTAGTTTACTTAAGCAAGCGGCCATATACTTATCTACCCACATGAGATCAATATTAGAAACCCACCCTGGCACAAAAAGTAGGTCTATACTACCTTGACCCACTACCTGATAAGCTATATTAACATTGGCACTTTTAGCATATTTGGTTATCGGTTTCATTGAATTCCATAATTCATAATATTTTAGATTTCAAATTCCAAAACCAGATCTGTTTTAAGAGTTTCATGGAACGATTAAATTGGGTTACTTAACTTATTTAAAACTACGTTATAAATTTTAAACTATAGATATCTTTTATTTAACGGCAATCCTGATTTAAGCTGCCGAAATCCAATTATGTACTTTATTTAATTCTGATTAAAAATAGAAGGGACTCTAATCCTCCTCACTCAGCCTCCTCATAAGCCTCCCTAAGCCAAGAAATCAATTCTTCATCCACTTCTGCGACATCTGTTAGTTTCACACGGTGCGTGCACATGGTGCCAAAAGGCCCTGAGTTTCCTAGTCTTTCTGTTTCTGGCTTTCCTTTGAGTTTAAGACCTAAATCTATGCGGGTTTTGGTGGCTGGTTTTATGAGTGCAAACTGCCTTTTTCTTATCAAACTAACCGAGTCCTTTTTGGGTGTTTTAGTGATATCATCACCTAAAGCCAAAATCACTTCTAGCAGTTTATCATAAATTGGCTTTAAGGCTTCTTTTCCTATGTATTGTTTAGCTACTAAATCTTCTGGCGTTGCTTGACTCTCTTTCGACAATTGAAGAATCATGTTTGCAAAACCATGTGTAACACCATGCTCTTTCTTCAGGAAACTTATGCCTTCACCGTGCTTAGCAAAGCTTTTAGCCGCCAATATTGTTTTCCATTCTGCTAATGATTTGCCCGTTTTTTCGGGCATATTGTCAATCATCGTTTGTAGTGCTTGCTCCATAGTTTTTGATTTTGAACTTCAAGATAATAAAACCTAAGACAATTATTATGAAACACGAATTTGGAACCTAGAGTCTTAATCTACCTCCACCAACCACAAAAAAGACCCTTCGGCAAAGCCAAAGGGTCTTAATTAACCAATCTTTAAAGATTGGCATTATTTAAGTAGACTAGATTTTCATCATTTATTTACCAAAACAGTCACAATTGACTGAGCAGGAATGCTCAATTTGCCAGCCCCTGCTATCTTCATTTCTGCCAAATCTGCAGTTTCAGAAGTAACATAAGCTTTATAGGTGTTTGCTTTTTTTCCGTTCAGGTTTAAAGCTGATTCTATGGCAGCGGTACCCGAATTGACCAAAACATACACCATTTCTTTGGTTTCTGGCTGCTCGAAAGCAGACACTAAGAAGTTTTCACTTTGGGTAAATTTTCCGTCTAAAGAAACCTCCACTCTTTCAAAACCTGGACGTATAAATCGACTGTAGTTTCCTAATGCCCAAAGCATCTTGGATTCGTAATAATCACCGTCGGTATTGTTCTTATCTACATAAACCAAGCCGTCTTTATAATCATACGCCGAAACGGCCGTCCACCAGTTCCAAGCAGATGCATTGGCCACTGCCAAATCATTATGAATAACACGAGCCACATACAAGGCAGGTGATATACCTAAATCGCGTCCGCCTCCTTTTATCTCGCCATCATTATTTCCCAATATGCAATACTCACTCATCCAAAAACTTAAGCCAGCCTGCTGCTCTACGGCATTTTTCAACTTGGTTCTCATTGCCACGGAACTTTCAAATGGCGACGTGGTAAAATAACTATGAGCAGAAAGATTACGAGCTACATGCTTTAAATCCCCAATGTAGTCCGCAGAACTTTCATTAAAAAAAGCGTTTATTTGACTTCCTATTCCGGGCTTATCGGCATCCTCAAACAGGTAGTTAATTTTACCCGCTTCTGCCAAGTCAATGGTCGTTTGCAATCCATCCGAATCCAAAGCTTTGTCTAACGCTCTTATAATACCCGCTATCTCATTATTATAATACGGCGTACCTTCTTGGTTCGGCTTAGACCAATCCCACTGCGGCTCATTAACTGGGCTGATATAATCTATCTCCAGCCCTCTTTCTTTGAAGTTTTTTAGTACGGTGCTCAGATACTTCGCAAATTTCGGATAGTTTTCTGCGGCTAAATTGGTTTCACTATTATTGGCGTAAGCCTTACCATTTCTAGTCATGGATACAGGTGGACTGTTTGTAAAAGCCAATAGCTTCTCTACACCATGTTTCTTAGCTGCTTCAGCAAACCACACTTGACCCGCTTGGCGAGTCCAGTCATACGTACCATCCGCATTTAAGAAAGACTCTCCTCTACGCCATTCGTCTTTAATGTCGGAGTCGGCTCCTTGTTCAGCACTTCCAGCACCTAAATTAAATCGCCAAAGTGACAAACCAATTCCTTTCGGGTTTCCACTGTTATCCAATTCTTTGCTAAATAAAAGTTCAGCTACGGCTTCTTTTTTTGCGGCCGGCCACTGCCCCACAAAAGCACAAGACCAAGCGTCTGATGCTCCAAAGTTTTCAATTTCTTGAAACCTTCTGTCGGTCAAAGCATTTATCTGAATAGCATTATCTATTTCTGGAATCACCACTGGAGCGGTTAGCAGTGAATCTGAGCCACAAGAAGTAAAACTAAAAAATGAGATAAAGCTGAAAAATATGACGCTGTGGGTCGAAATTCTAAATTTCCTATTACGTTTTAACATATAATAAATTTATAAAAGAGGAGGACTTTCATCCTCCTCTTCATTTTAGTTATATCCTGGATTTTGCTGTAATTGATTGTTTGATGCTAAAATCTCGGCCCTAGGAATAGGCAACCAATAATGTTGCGTACTAAAGCTTTTGCCCTGTAAACTTACCATTCTCTTGTATGTAAGGCTACCATCTGCTGCTTTAAAAATTTCAATTCCATAAGCTGGCTGATTTTCTACCACATCGGCTGTCATCCAACGACGCACATCATAGAATCTGTGCTCCTCAAACGCCAACTCAATACGTCTTTCACGTCTAATTCGCTCACGCATTTCTGATTGACTCAAACCTGTAGGAAGATTTGGCATTTCCACCCCTGTTCTACTTCTAATGCTATTGATGGCATCATATACCGTAGCGTCTGGACCTACAGCTTCGTTTTGAGCTTCTGCGTAATTCAGTAAGATTTCCGCATAGCGGAAGTATGTCCAATTTTGAGTTCCTGCTACATTCCAAGGGTTTTTGATGGGTAGGCTTTCATCCACAAACTTCTTTAGGTAATATCCACTTTTAGTGGTGTTCCAGTTGGCAGGCCCATCTTTACTGTCTCTTCCGCCAGGAATAAACGTTTCCACCTTTCTGTCTCTATAATCTGCACCATTATAAAGTACAGTTTCATAAAAACGTGGGTCACGGTTTTCATAAGGAGCTGCTGCCTGCTCTGGATTATCCCAAGAGAAGTCGCTTCCGTCCATCATTTCATAATCATCTACCAGGTTTTGAAGCGGTACATTCCCCGCCCAGCCATCATATCCGTTTGGACCGTTGGCAATTTCTAAAGCCGTATGTCTAGAATTGATGTTATAATATCTCGCAAAAATTGTTTCCTCATTGCTATTAGGCGTCAAGAAAAGCTGTCCGTAACCTCCTTGATAAAGGCTGTACTGCTGCATATCCATAACAGCTTTGGCTGCTTGAGCTGCAGCTTGCCATTTCTGAGTATCGTTTTGGCCACCCGTATAAAGTGGACTAGCCGCATACAGTTTAAGACGAGCATTTAATGCCAATGCAGCACCTTTTGTAGCTCTACCTTCTTTCCAGTTACCTGAGTTTTGAGCTGGCAAATCTGCGGCAGCTGCAGCTAATTCAGTTGTAACATAAGCCAAACCTTCGTTTAAAGACGCTCTATCGTAAAAAGCAGGGTCGGAAAAGTCTTCTCCTAATTGAGAAACCTTATCTCCCATCAACACTACTTGACCGTAATTTCTTATCAAATCATGGTAGCGGAATGCACGAATAAACCTTAATTCGGCGGTTAGAATCTTCTCATAAGATTCACTCAGACCTACTTCTCCAATATGCGTTAAGGCATAATTACACTCTCTTATACTGCGGTATGAACGTCCCCAAAAAGTACCAGCAATTCCCGTGTTTTCAGGAGACAGCTGCCCTTGCTGAATAAACCAAGTGTTGTCGTCATTATTATAAATGGACTCATCAGTAAGCGAACTCCAAAGAGCGTATTCAAAACCTCTACCAAAACCAGGAACATTACCGTCACCTTCTTTATTGGTCAGTCTTACGCTTAAATATCTGTTAATGACATAACTCTCAAAAAGCGTAGAATCATTTAAAATAGAAGCATCCGATACCCTATCTGTAGGTACTATATCCAGAAAATTTTCTTTGCAACTTATTGCTGTTATCGCCGATAGGCCAAGAGCCAAAAGCGGTATTATGATTTTTTTATTTTTCATTTCTAATTATTCTAAAATTGAATGTTCAGACCTAGGTTAAGAATTTTCTGTTGCGGGTAAAACTGACCGCTTTCACTAGAACCCTCTGGATCAAAATCTTTCACACCTGTAAGTGTAAATAGGTTAAAAGCATTGGCGTAGACTCTTAGCGAGCCAATATTTGCTCTCCCCAAAATGCTTTCAGGCAATGTGTAGCCAATTTGAATGTTCTTCAATCTTGCAAAAGAGGCATCATTTAACCAGAAATTATTTCTGTAAAGACCACCACTAACAGCAGAAGACGAACGCTCACTTACTCTAGGATATGTGCCCTCGGTATTTGATGGGCTGTATCTATTGTCGGCCCAGGTGCTGTAAAAATTCCCAACAGTACCAGACTCAGGAAGCACGTATTGACTCACCTGCGTTTGACCAGAAATAACAGCAGAAAGGTCAAAGTTTCTGTAGCCCGCCTGAAGCGTCAAACCAAAAGTCATTTGCGGAATATTTCCATATTCGCTACGCACCATATCATCCGCAGAAATATTTCCATCGCCATTATAATCTTCATAGATCAAGTCACCTACTTGAGCTCCTGCCACATGGGGAGTAGCATCTAACTGCTCTTGACTTCTAAAAATACCAATGGCATTATAAAGCAAATAAGTATTTAACGACCTGCCTGTTTCTCTCTGATAATCTAAAACACCCGCGGCTTCATCTTTAAATACTAACTCATTTTTAGCATAAGTGAAATTGGCAGCTATACCAAAGCTAAAATCTCCGCTTTTGTTATAACCAACAGACGTCTCAATACCGCTACTTTTTACCTCACCTATATTTTCTGAAGGTACCAGTGTGCTTCCATTATAAGGATTCACAATGCCAGACGTAGCAGGAATTGAAGCATTTCTTACTGTTAAGATGTCACTTCTATTTTGTTTAAAGTATATCACTTCCGTGGTAAAGTTCTTTAACCAAACGGCGTTTAATGCGATATCCGTTTTCTTAGCTACCTCCCAAGTAATGTTAGGATTCCCTAATCTAGTCAAATCAATACCTGTAGTTACCTCATCACCTATCAGGTAACGGTTGTTAAAAGAGTAGTTGTCATAGTACTGAAACTGTCCTACGTTATCATTTCCTAATTGACCATATGAAGCTCTAATTTTCAAGTCATTAAAGAAGCTTATATTATCCTTAAACCAAGACTCTTCTGATATTCTATAACCGGCCGATACGGAAGGGAAGAAACCATATCTACTACCTTCAGGGAAGTTAGAAGAACCATCAGCTCTTAACTGTACCTCCGCCATGTATTTCTCATTATAGTTGTAAAGAAAACGACCTAAGTAACTTTTTCTAGTAAAGTTATAGCTACTGCCGTAGTTGTTATAATCGGAAGCCGCAGCACCACCTTGACTTAATTCGGGTGTTTCTGTAGTAGGGAAATGTAATCTAGAAGCACCCATAGTGTGCGAACTATTTGAGCTTTGCTCATAACCTACAAACACATCAAGATAATGACCTGCGAAGTAATTCTTATAGTTTAACTTGATATTACTCACACTCATTGATTGATTATAATGTTCTTCAAACAATGCCGCTTGCTGGTCTGCATCACCGCCTACTACCACAGGATTATATGAATCAGAAGCTTTGTTATAATTATATAAAGTGTAAGGTATCAGGAAATTCTGTTTCCTGTTAGAGTTTTCATCCACAGAATAAAAACCATCAACTGAAAGACCATCTAGAAACGGTAGTTTATAGCTCGCTCTTAGTATTCCATTAAATACATAATTTGGATTCTGATTTAATCCACCGGCTTCTGTAGCCATTACTACCGGATTAGAGTTTTCTATCCCTGAAGATGGCAAACCATTAGGATAAACCGCAGGTACAGTAGGATAAGCTCTATAAATAGAACGGAATAAGGTACCCGCTCCCTCTGTAGGATATTGTCTGTCTTCTTTTCTTCCAGACAAAGAGATACCAACTTTCAACCTTTCGGTTATATCGGCATCAATATTCGTTCTGAAATTATACTGATTATAGGATGTGGCTCCATTTTTATATAGACCGTCTTGACCAGATTTCCCTAAAGAAATAAAATAACTAACAGCATCAGAACCACCTCTAACACTCAGGTTATGCTGATTTTGAAGAGCTACATTATTTAATGTGGCTGCCGCCCAATCCGTATTAGGATAATTTATTGGGTCAGAACCATTGCTAAAGTTAGCCAATTCAGCTTCGGAATAAACTTGGTTTAAACCATTACCTGCATTGTTATAATAAGCGATTTCATTTCTGATTTGAGCATAAGTGGCTGCATCAGCCATTTCAGGTAAACGAGTTGGTGAAGAGAAACCTTGGTTAAAGTTATAAGACACTGTTGGTTTACCACTCTTTCCTCTTTTTGTCGTTACTAAAATAACACCGTTAGCAGCCCTAGAGCCATAAATGGCAGCTGAAGCATCTTTCAGTACAGAAACGCTTTCAATGTCATTTGGCGAAAGCCTTTCTAAACCACCGATTTGACCGGGAACACCGTCTATAACCACTAAAACGTCATTATTTCCTGTAGTAGCTAAACCACGAATAGTAAAGCTAGAACCATCATACCCTGGCTCACCCGCACGGTTATTGGCTATGATTCCAGAAAACCTTCCGGCTAAAGAGTTAGATAAGTTAGGCTGTGGGCTAGTTTCTAAAGACTTTCCGGTTATTTGAGAAACAGAACCTGTCAAGGTAGCTTTCTTTTGCTCGCCATAACCTACCACCACTACTTCACTTAGTGCTTGTAAGTCAGCCTCTAAACTAATTTCCAATTGAGTTTGTCCATTAAGAATAATCTCTTTCGCCTGATATCCTATATAAGAGAATATCAATACAGGATTTTCTTTTCCAGATATATTAATCTGAAATTTTCCATCTATGTCTGTAATAGTACCGATGGTAGTGCTTTTTATTAAAACAGAAACACCAGGAAGTGTCATTCCTGTTTCGTCCAATACTGTTCCAGTTACTGAGTTTGTCTGACTGTAAACATCTGGGCCTCTTCCTAGGAGTAATGCAAGTAGCATCAGGCAAAACGGCCAGACTTTCAATCGTAATCTTGTTGGCATCTTTTTAAAGTATTTTTAGTTAATAATTAAACAGGGTCTCTAAAAGCCAAATAACTTCATATCATTATTGGAAGAATATTTGGGCTTTATTTCCTAGTGCAATATTAAAGGGCTAAGCAGCGTGAGATAGGGTGTAAATCGTTATAAAAAGAGGGACAAATCGTTCACCTTTGTATTATTCCCAACATTAGTAGGACTTTTAACAATCATTGGGCTCCAAAGGCGTATGAGAATTTCAATTTTGATTTTAGTTTTCTTTATATTTTCTAACACCTTAAGTGCTCAGAAGCTAAAGAACGCTGACCTATTTAAATCGGAATCTTCTTTAACTTTCTACCTTATGGACGTAGAATCTGGCCTTTCTCATAACGTAGTCAACAGCATTGAGCAAGACGCTATCGGATTTTTATGGATAGGAACTTCTGAAGGACTCAACCGATATGACGGCAAGAACTTCAAGCATTTTATGAAAAATGAAGACTTACCTAGTAAAAGCCCATCGGATAATCACATTGAAAAACTCCTTAAAAACGGCAAAGGTCAGATACTCATCACGGGCGGAAACGGGCTGGATATTTTTGATCCAAAAATCAATCACTTTTATAAACTGAATAAAGCATCCGGACTCATAGGCGACAATATTAGTAGTGCTATATTGGGTTCACAAAATGAAATTATCATAGGTCTATATGACGAGGGTATACAAATTCTTAAAAACGGAAAGAGCGAACAGATTTTCCGCAGTGGTTTAAACGGATTATCCTCTAGCGAAATCTCTGGTTTGGCTTTAAAACAAGATAGTATTATTTGGGTGGCAACCTATAGTAATGGACTCAACAAAATCAATAGAAAAACTAAAAAGGTTACACAGCTACCTTTAAATCTTATTCATGAATCCATTAACTGCCTGTATACCGACGAGCACGATAATTTATGGATAGGAACTGGAAAAGGAATTCAAATCATAAAAGCCAATGGTGAAATAATCAACCTAAATAAGGGAAGCAGTCCCAAAACAGGACTAAGTGATGACAATATACTTTGTTTTGAACGTGATTTATCTGGGAACCTTTGGATTGGTACCCGAAACGGTGGTTTGAATATTATTAAACCCGCCAGTATTCTTGATAAAAAGTTGCCACAGATAAAGTGGTTTCTTCCGAATTCTGACGGCTCTAGTGTATTTAACCGCTCGGTGTTATCCTTAAAAAGAGCCATTGATGGCAATATGTGGATAGGTACATACACTGGGATAAACTTTGTAAATCCTCACGGTGAACCCATAAAACTTATTAATAGAAACCTTTCTAACCCTCATACACTGGCCCATGACAGAATTGCTTCTTTTAGTCATTCTAAAAACAGAAATATATGGATAGGTACAGATGGCGGTGGTCTGGATTACTATAATCCAGAATTAGGGGTTATAAAAAACTACCATAGCCGTAAAAACTCAAAATCTCTTTCAAACGACTATATACTCAGCATTCTTGAAGATTCGAAAAACAGAGTTTGGGTAGGTACCTACCAAGGAGGAATCAACCTTCTAAATCCTGACAATGGAAATTGCCAATACTTCTTAAACGGCGAACAAGCTGATGGTAATGATGTTAGAAAAATATTTGAGGATAAAAACAAGGTCATTTGGGTCGGAACCAACCGTGGAGGGCTATACCGTTTCAAGGAGTCTACAAAGGATTTTGAATACATCAAAGAACTGGGAAAAATAGATATTAGAGATATACTGGAAGACGACAAAGAAAACCTTTGGCTAGCCACTTATGGCTCTGGCATAGATAAATACAACAAAAAAGACAAAACCAAGGAGATTTATAGCAATGCTACATTAAGAGATATTCCCGGGTCTGTAGTCTATAACATGTGCTGGATAGGAAAAGATGAACTTTTGGCGGGCACACGGCATAACGGTCTTTTCAGGTTTAATGTTTCCACAAAAAAAACGGTGAGATTCACAAAAGAGGATGGCCTAAACAACAACACCGTTCACAGCATTACGAAGGATAAAGATGGTATACTGTGGCTCGGAACATTTAGTGGTATCAACTATTTTGACCCAGCCAGTAATTATATTGGAAACCTCAACTCCTTTAATAACATTCAACAGAGCGAATTTAATCTAAGTACTGGATTTTGCTCCGAAAATGGTCTGATTTACTTAGGCGGAAATAAAGGCTTGAACATTTTTAATCCAAAAAAACTGAATGAAAAATCTTATAACTATCCTTTGGTGTTCACAGACCTTAGGATTTTAAACAAAACCATAGTAGCCGGAGACACAAGCCAGGCGGTCTTCTTATCAAAGAATATCCCATATCTAAAAGAACTTCACTTAAAATATAATCAGAGTCTATTTTCACTAGACTTTGTTAACTTAATATACTCTAGACTCACGCATGAAAAATATGCCTATAAGCTAGACAACTTCCATAAGCACGGGATTGAAAACAATGAAGTGGGCACGGCGAACCTTTCT
>NZ_JBSRVI010000044.1:0-11213 GCF_055134445.1 Arcticibacterium sp. | reverse complement strand
CAAACATCCCGCACAGGGCACTAAAGGGTTTGGCACTTCATATTTCTTGGATTTTGCAAAAACCACGATTCTTTCCACCTTATTTTCCAAGTTTTTTGCACATTGAAAAAGAGCCACCCTTTCTGCACACAAACCCGAAGGAAAAGAAGAGTTCTCTTGATTAGCCCCATGTACTATCTCTCCATCTTTTAAGACCACGGCACAGCCGACATGAAACTCAGAATAAGGAGCATAAGACAGCTCTGCCGCTTTTTCAGATTCTTTTAAAAAAGCGATATCTTCATCACTTAACTTCTCAATATCTCTTTTTTCTAATTCTACAGTTTTCTTCATTAATTTTATAGTTCGTTGATTCTTACCACGGAAGTATACCTACCAAATACTTTTACAGGAATCACTTTATCCTTCACCGTCACATGTATCACACTTTCTTTTAATGGGTCGTTCCAGGCATCATAAACCAGCACTAGGGCTTGGGTTTCTTGCTCATTAAATTTAACCGCCACCATCTGGCTCTTGTCATAAAGCGAATAAGATGGAAGTACCTCATCTCCTCTGGTAAATCTATTATTTTCTCTGGCGGAAGATACGAAGTTCCAGTCCGTTTTAGCTTCAACTATATCCTTATTAGCACTTACGGACCACTTCCCTGCTTCCCATCTGTCTATATTCCTATAGTTTTGGATGGCATATTGACCCGTTAAGTTTGGAGAGAAAGCAGTGGATACTTTGTTTCCCTTTTTATCATAGACATCAGTAGCCGCTCCCAAATAATCATTTTGATCTCTTCTGCTATAAGGCTCAGACCACAGCTCTCCTCCATCACAAAAAGCAAAAGCCCAAACTGCTGCATTATGCATGGCAGATGGAAAAACCATCGGCTTGGTTTTCACTGAAAGTATTCTTCCTTTATCGTCTGTAAACCATGCCGTACCCATCTCAAAATCTCCTACATACTCCTGATTATGCCACCACATTAAGATACTTTTCTTAGTAGGCTGAAACTTCTTATTCATGATGTGCTGTATGACTAAATGCTGAACATAGCCGTAATTGGTAGGGTAATTCAAATACCCGCCAACATAATTTATATCTACATTATTCAGGTAAAAGCTATTGATAGAAAAGGGGCTTTTAGGATTTTGATTGGTGTCCCATTGACCAAGGTTCCCTTGAAATTTCAAATCATCTGTGAGCTCATATTTAAAATTATTTCCTTCCACATTGACCCTATTCAAAAAGAACAATCCCCGTGGCCAAAGCGAAATTGTGGTTTTAGGATATTTCTTTTTATAAGCGTTTAAACATCGCTCCAATTTATAGATAGACTTACCATAAGGGCTTTGCAAAGCTTCCCAGTTCAGCACTAAATGCCCCACATTCTGATATTTATTTAAAACATACTTTTCAAAATTCCTGTACAGTACGTTTTCGTCTACCTTATCTAGCCAAGCATTTATTTCCTGCTGAGAAACAGAATACGCTGCTGGTGCCCCACTCTCATAAAGCCAAGTGTCATAATCATAATAAACTCGCTGCTCTTTTGGTGCCACAAAACTACCGGTATAGGTATAACCCTTTTTAGCCGTCTTGTTCTCAACATCGTCATTTATCATGAAGCTGGTGATTCCAATTTTATTATTAGGCAATTTATAATCTGGAAAATACTTATAAAATTGAGGAAGATGTGTATGACTTATATTTTGTGGAAAATCATCTGGCATAAAGAAGTACTCCAGATTTCCTTCTTTCCAGTGGTTTCGATTCTCGCCAGGAATAGTCACAAAATGCTGCACAAAAGTGCCACCGTTCCAAGGCGGGACATTATTCATCTGCAAAACCAATGGAGCAAAATCAAAACCTCTCATATCTTCCATATTGGCGTCTTGAAGTTTGTTATTCCTCACATCCTTATAGTGTTCCGTTTCCCAAAACACCACCTTTTTATGATTGATATCCTCCTGCCAATCTCCCGACCATTCTGTATCTGTTAGTAATAGATTATTATTGACATCAGCCTTAAATGCCAACTGAGAAGCCCTTTGCATGACCTTCCCGTCATAAAACATTTGACCTTTGGTAAAAGCCTCTTGGTCTGTTTTCAAAACGCCCTGCCCTACTTTTAAACCCCTTTCAGATGGTACTGTCACCTCCACATTGGTCGTATCTTTAGAAGCATCGGTGGTAGGTCCTTGCGGATAAATACAAGATTCCACAAAAGGGATGAATAGGAAAAGACTTAAAACATGTATTCTCATAAAGTAAATCTTACAATTTTAACTGTAAATGATATAACTAGAACGACTGATACTCTGATTAGTTTTGTAAAAATAGATGATAAATATGGAAGCTAAACTTCAAATTCCCGTTTTAGGTATGACCTGTGCCAGCTGTGCCGGAAGTGTGGAGCAAATTTTAAAGAATACTCCGGGTGTTAAAGCCGTTTCCGTCAATTATGCCAATGAAAAGGCATACCTGAGTATTGACGAAGAAATTACGAATTTACCCTTACTTCAAAAACAAGTACAAGCCATTGGCTATGATTTGGTGATTGAAAAAGATGGCTCGGCAGAAGAGTTAAAGCAAGACCGTCTTAAAATAGCGAAGAAAAACACCATATGGGCAGGTGTTTTTTCTGTGCCTTTACTCATCATAGGGATGCTGGGCATGCACTGGCCTTATGCCAATTATATCATGCTGGCCTTAGCCTCTCCCGTACTGTTCATATTCGGCAAAGGCTTTTTCATAAATGCGTACAAACAAGCTAAAATTGGAAAAGTAAACATGGACACTTTGGTGGCTTTGAGTACGGGTATAGCTTATACTTTTAGTCTTTTTAATACTTTCTATCCTGCTTATTTTGTCAACAGAGGCCTAGAAGCTCATGTATACTTTGAAGCTGCAGGGGTGGTTATTTTCTTTATTTTAATAGGTAAATGGTTGGAAGAAAAGGCTAAATCTGGCACCTCAGAAGCTTTGAAAAAGTTGATTGGCCTTCAGCCCAAAACCGTCATTGCCATTAGAAATGGAGAAGAACAAAGCATCGGTATTGATGAAGTCATCATTGGAGATTTGCTTTTGGTAAAACCTGGAGATAAAATCCCAGTGGACGGCAAGGTTAAAAAAGGGGAATCTTATGTGGACGAAAGTAGCATCAGCGGTGAACCCATTCCCGTATTAAAAGAGAAAAAATCAGTCGTTTTTGCAGGCACACTAAATCAAAAGGGAAGTTTAAGGATATTGGCAGAAAAAGTAGGAAACGACACCTATTTGTCGCAAATCATACAGATGGTAGAAGCCGCACAAGGCAGTAAAGCCCCTGTACAGAAAATGGTCGACAAAATTGCCAGTGTCTTCGTACCAGTGGTCATTGGTATAGGCATCCTGACTTTTGTACTTTGGATGACTTTAGGAGGTGAAAACAAAATAGCCCTGGGCATGCTTTCCGCCTTGTCTGTTTTGGTGATAGCCTGCCCCTGTGCCCTAGGATTAGCCACACCGACTGCTATTATGGTAGGTGTAGGAAAGGGGGCAGAAAATGGAATATTGATAAAAGATGCAGAGAGTCTAGAATTGGCTCAAAAGATTGACACCGTTATATTGGATAAAACTGGTACTATTACCGAAGGAAAACCGAAGCTTACAAGTATTGAATATTTTGGTGAATCCGAAATCCTGAAATCCATTATTAAGAGTTTAGAATCTGATTCTGAACACCCTTTGGCTACCGCAATTACCGAACACTTTAAAGAATCTGATTCGGTAGCCATTCAAGCGTTCGAATCTATTACTGGCAAAGGCGTAAAAGGTCAATATGAAAATGAAACTTACTACATCATAAAACCCAACTATGCTACAGAGCTTGAAATTTCTATTTCTGAGGAACAAAATTCAACGATTTCAAAACTAGAAAATCAAGGCAAAACTGTGGTTATTTTTTCTAACGAAAAATCCATTTTAGCCATCATTGCCATTTCCGACAGTATAAAGGAAACTTCCGCTAAGGCAATTAGAAAAATGCAAGAGCAGGGCTTAAAGGTAATTATGTTAACAGGAGACAATGAAAAAACGGCAGCCACCGTAGCACAAGAAGTAGGCATCAATGATTTTAGAGCCAACTGTATGCCTGCTGACAAAAGCGACTTTTTAGCCAACTTACAACTAGAAGGACACACGGTGGCCATGGTAGGAGACGGCATTAACGATAGCGTTTCTCTGGCCAAAGCAGATGTGGGTATAGCTATGGGTTCTGGCTCAGATATCGCCTTAGACGTGGCTAAGATGGCCATTATATCTGATGATTTACTTAAAATACCGGACGCCATTAAGCTGTCAAAAAGAACGATGAATACCGTAAAACAAAATCTGTTCTGGGCATTCATTTATAATATTATAGGAATTCCTCTAGCGGCAGGTGTGTTATATAGTTTTAATGGCTTCTTGATAAATCCAATGATAGCCGGAGCGGCCATGGCTTTTAGCTCTGTAAGCGTAGTGCTGAACAGTTTGAGACTAAAAAGACTAAAACTTTAGAATTCTATAAAACTTTAATTTCCAATATAATGAAACAATTAAAATTCAAAACCAACATAAATTGTGGTAGCTGCATAAAAGGTGTAACACCCTTCCTAAATAAACTAGACGAAATAGACGAATGGAAAGTGGACACTGAAAATCCTGACAAAATCTTAACGATAGAAGGTGACGATTTCACTGCAGAAGAAATCATAAAGACGGTGGAAGAAGCCGGTTTTAAGGCAAGTTTAATAGCTGCTTAATCATAAAAAAAAACGGGATGGCATGCCATTCCGTTTTTTTGTAAATACCCATTTACCCGATCTTAATCTTGATGAGGTGCTGCTGTTTTCTGGCAACAATCTGGTAATCTATCATGGGCTTTTTGATCTGCTACAACTAAATCTGCGTCATAACCAATTTTAGAAATAGCTTTTCTAATTTCATCTCCATTTGTTCTTTTCGCATTATAGGCCACAGTCACCACTTTATCGTCCAGATTCAACTCCGCCTTTTCTACACCCTTCGTCAATGCTAAATCGTTCTCTATCCTCTTCTTACACATTTTACATATAGCAGAGGTTTTTATCTTAACTACATTTTCTGATGATGCAAAGCTTTGAGCTTCAGCACCAAAGCTCATTAAAAAGCCCAAAACAATAATTCCTAATATTTTTTTCATATTCTAATTTATTAAATTTAAAACCAATTTTATACTAATCAATTGTTAACGAGATGATTAATCCTCATCCGAGCTTACTTTTTCCAAGTCCATTTTGCAAACAGGGCATTGACCTGGCTCTTCATACGTTTTATCACCTTCACACTCCATAGAGCATGCATAATGTGCATGAGCTACTTCTCCAGAATGCTCTGTAGCTTCCGAAGAACCGCTATCACAAGCACTCAAAAATCCTAAAAACAACAAGCCTAAAACTATTTTTACCTTCATCTTTTTATCTTTTTAAATTTATACTTTATCCAGAGCTGTTCTGGTTCCTAATGTTTTAAAAACGCTCGGAGTCATTCCCGTTATCTTCTTAAACTGATTAGACAAATGTGCCACACTACTATAATGTAAACTATCTGCTATTTCACTTATTGTTAATTCCTTATAACTTATCAATTCTTTTACCCTTTCTATTTTCTGGGCTATCACATAATGCTCTATTGTGATACCTTCTTTCAAAGAAAACAAACTACTGAGCCATTTGTAATCCTTCTTAACCTCTGACTCAATGTATGCAGAAATGGTATATTTCATTAAAGCATTCTCTTGCTGATAAATTAATTTGGTAATGGCATTCTTAATGGCTTCCACATACTGAGAATCCTTATCTATCAATAACTCAAAACCTAGCTTTTCTAAATCTTTAGACAGCTGAATTTCTTGCTCTTCTGTCATATCTTCCTTCAGCTTTACCGTTCCTAAGTTTATCTCTTCATAAGCCATGCCGGATGCGTGCATGAGCTGTTCCACGCTTAGCACGCATCTGTTACAAACCATATTTTTAATTTTCAGTATCATCTATCTAAGTCTATACCTAGCTCCAATATAAACGATTCTACCTATCACGGGTCCCCAAACTTGTCCTGCATCAAAGCTGCTACTGTTAGGGTTAGCAGCTGAAATAATCGGGCTGTCTTGCGTAAAGTTTAATAAGTTTTCTGCTCCTAAATAATACTCCCATCTGACGTAATTCCTTGAAATTTGACTATTTAAAGTTACAAAACCAGGAGCATAATCATCAACCATAATGTCAGGAATTCTTTGCTTTCCTTTATAAGATAGGGTAGCATCCATTTTCCATTTATTATAGGGTCTGGCATAAGCCACATTAAGTAATGCCGCAGATTTAGGCACAAACATCTTATCTCTTAAACTGCTTTCATCAGGATTCGTATAAAAGGTCTGTTTTACATTTAACCATCTGTAAGCGGCTTTCATCTCCCATCTATCGTTTGGCACCACGTTTAACTCTATCTGAGCACTGGTGGAAAAAGAACGGTCTTTAGAATTATAATAAATCAATTCACCTTCCTGCTCCATATCCAACATTTGATGTTGCTTAAACTCGGTATGGTAAATATCTAAACTTAGATTATTTCTGCCAAATTCCTTGGTCCAGCTGGTACCGTAATTCCAAGAAATCTCTGGAGCTATATTGTCTCGAATGATGACAACTCTATTACTGACCAATTGCCCAAAGTTCTCAGCTAGTGGTGTAGGAACTCTTATTCCTTTTCCTACAGAAATCCTCCAAGTACTATTTTCGCCCAAATCTTGTTTGAAATGGACTCTCGGCGTCACCTGCGTTCCAAACAAATTATGTTGGTCTAACCTCAATCCTACCACAAGTATGGTTTTGTCTAACTTATTATAAGTATACTCTCCAAATACGCCAGGAACGAGCTCTTGCCTGCTTAGATGTATTGGATTCTCAAAATTGGCGTAGCTCTCATCATAGGAATCTGCTAAAAAACTTAGGCCTGTTTTATAAGTATGAAAAGTATTTCCAATAATATCTTGATAAATCATATTTGCAAAAAAAGTATTCTCTTTAGCATCATAAGGATTTAAACCAAAAACGGAATTCGAATTTAAAAACGTACCATTCAAAATAAGCCCAAGCCCTTTAAAGGGTGTTTCTGGAAACAATAACGCCGTTTTGGTAAACATGGTCAGTTTCTGCGTATTATTCTCAAAAACATAGGGATTCGCAATTTTGGACATTTGTCCACCCTCTCTATTTTCTGTAAGGAAGTTAACACCGGCTTGCCCCATAAATCGCTCTCCATTGTATTTCCATCTGTTCAGAATATTAAATTGACCATAGAGCGGCAAATCTCTAAAACCATCGTCGTTTCTGTCTACTTCAGTTTGTAGAAAAGAACCATGACTTAATAAACCAACAGACCATTTATCGTTCAGCTTTTTAGCTAGGTTTAGATTAACTTCTCCTCTACCCAATTCGTTGGCATAAAAATTCAAATAAACAGGCTCTGCTAAATCTGGCTTTTGAAGTTCCACATTAATTGTTCCGGACATCGATTCATAGCCATTAATAACAGATGATGTTCCTTTAGCAACATCAATAGACTGCACCCAGGTACCTGGAACATAATTAAGTCCAAAGGGAATGGACAGGCCTCTCACTCCTGGCATATTTTCAATATTGGTCTGTATATACTTTCCAGAAAGGCCCAGCATTTGAAGTTGTTTCGCTCCTGTAATGGCATCGGCAAAACTTACCGATACCGAAGCATTGGTCTCAAAACTCTCCGAAAGATTACAGCAAGCCGCTTTTGCCAATTCCTTACTTGTAATAATTTGAGTTTGAACAGAAGCCAATCTATCTATAACTGTGGCGTTACTTTTAACCACCACTTCGGTTAGACTGGTATTATCTGAACTAAGAGAAAAACTAAACGGCCCATCTCCGTGTGCCATTACGGTATCTGTCTTATAACCCAAATAACTAATAATCAGCTGGTGCTGCTTAGCTCCTCGATTTATGGTGAATCCACCGTTTTCGTTAGTCAGTAATGCATTAGATGGCTCGGTAGCCCATTTGACTACGGCACCTATAAGTGGTTGATTGGTATTGTCCGAAACTGTACCACTAATTTGTTGGCCATAAGCCAAAGTATGAAGTAATAATATACTTGAGAGTAAGATGTATTTCATGATAAATATTATAATTAAACAATTGATTAACAATCGAATAGCTATATATTATCAAATAAGGAATGTCTGATTTTTAAGAAGAATATCCCGCCCAGAACTTGGAGGAGCATTCACAGGTGGAAGCATACTATCTTCCATAACAGAGGAGCTTAAATCCAGGCCGAAAAGGTAATCACTTTTTTGTAATACCACAGCCAAAAAGGGCATATCAATATGCTGAATGCTAGTATTGGTCTGGTGATCTACTTTATTAAAATGTGCATGTGTTTCGCAGCATGAATTCTGCTTGAAGCTTAGTTCACCATTATCAATGGTATCCGTGGCTTCTAGCTCCATTCCGCAAACTTCATCGTCCGACAGACTTCGTGAAGTAAGTCCCAAAGCATGGCAACTATGCTCAAAAATAGCAAAGCCAGTAGCACTAAACAGTACGTTTAGAGCCATTATAAAAGCCAATATTCTGAGAGTCTTTCTCATCATAGCGCAAATTTAACGAAAAGTTTTTCTAATAAGTTTACATCTAAATCCTTGCCAATTATATTATTCGCAGGAAATGGCATCTTATTTGAAAATAAAATAGGGTAACGTATCGTTTTTACCCTGTTCCGCCATTCCAGATTTAATGATATTAAGACTAATAATTTGCTTTCTTGTATTCAATACCGCTCAGGCTCAATTTTTTAGCCAAACGGAAGGTGACCTTGAAACCAACAGGAAAAAACCCGTTTCATTTTCTCATCAGCCATTTTTGCTGTTGAAAATAACACCAACAGCCCTAATAGGTAGAGATAATGTATTACAGTATGGCGTAGAATTGGCTCCCCCCTTCGGAAAGTTCAGTTTTGGTTTTGACTATGGAAAAGGAAAAGGCAGCAATTCATTTAACAAAGAGCAAAAGGAAAATCATCCTGAGCAAGAAACAAGAATTATTAGAGGTGAAATAAGAGGTTATTTCTCTGACTGGTACCCTTTCTACGCTTTAGATAAAAAACCGTTTGGAAGATATTATGCTCTGGAATATGTCCAAAAGGATTTAAAATATGATGCTTCTCCAAACCTTGAGAGCTACGGTGGCACGCAGGTAGAGGGCATCGGGCCATTTGCAGTTAATTATTTGGAAAGGGCTTTGAATGTAAAATTTGGGAATCACTTTATCGTGACCAAATGGTTTTTTGTGGATGCATATGCAGGTATTGGTGTAGGTCAATACAGCTCTACTTCCCCAGATTTAGTCGCAAAACAAATAAAACAAGCCTTTTCATTTAGAAGACCAGATCGAGAACTGGCTTCAAAAGGATTGTTTTTAAGTAAAACTGCTGGAGTAAGGCTTTGTTTACCACTTTAAGTATAAAGGAACATGATTAAGATTTTAAAATATTCTATTTCCCTGTTGTTTTTGGTTGGCATATTATCTTCCTGCTGGGCTCCTAGATGCCCAATGGAAACTTGTAAGTCAAAATACGAACATAGACATAACGATTTAGTGGCGGGTGTTTTTTCTCCAAGAAATGGCATTCCTCACAGGGTGCACTATCTCTGGGATGGCGACAAAGGTGAGGCTAATCCAGATACGGATTTTGTACCCGGTTCTGATGATGGCAAAAAGAAAAAAGCGAAAAAAAGGTATCCTTGGGAGAAATGGTAATTTCGAGATCCTCTGTTAGCCCAGGTATGTGCGTAATCCAGAAAGTTGAACAAGTATCTTATAGGGACAAACAGCTTGTACTATAAGAAATAGTAAAAAGACAATCTTTTCTTATTATTTAGAGAAGAAAAAGTCGGCGAAGGGTTTAACCTGCTTTATTCATTAGAAAATCTCCCGATTTTATCGGGACTGTAGCTAAATTACTTCAAATCAGTTCGTAAACTCATTTAAACTCAATCACCAGAATGATGTTATGCTAATCTCGTTTAAATGTCTGAATTATTACACTTTAAAAACTCATTACGATTCTCCAATGAATAAACCGGTTTTAAGCTCTAAACCTATCATTCTAAGATCCTATTTTTAAGCATTTTAGTAAATTATCCTAAAACAGTATAGTTGACAAAATTTCTGTGCAGTAAGTAAGAAGAACTGAATATCTAAAATTTTTAAAAGCCCCTTAAAGTCAAACTCACTTTAGTTTATCATAACTATAGGCCAATCCCATGGCAACACTATTGAAATTGTCTCCTGATTTTATTTTATGTGAACCAAACTTCTTCACAAAAACATCCTGAAGTGGTCTTACCATAGAGGTTCCTCCTGTCATAAAAACAGAGTCTATATCATTTATAGTAACATTATTTCCCTCCAAAAACTGGTCTAAATAAGCCATTATCCTATTTACATCTTCTGCAATAATATCTTCGCCAAATTCTTTGATAGTTACAGGTTCTTTAAAGTCTATGTCTTCTCCTTTAAACTTAAAAACGGCATTGTCTGCTTTAGTTAAATCTATCTTTGTTTGCTCCACTTCTAAAAACAGGAAGTAACCTAAGTTTTTCTCTATGAGCGTCAGAAGGTTTTTAACTTTTGGGTGATTATCCGACTGAAAATAAGACTTCTTGATGGCATCTCTCATTTTAAGCGTGTTCAGGAAGTTCATTTTAGTCCATGAAGTAATACTCACAAAATAAGATAATGGCAGCTCCAGCCACTTCTCAAAAAACTTCTCTTTCACACCTCTACCAAAATGTGGCGTGCCTTTAAACCACATCAATTTTGAATCAAAGTCATCACCTCCGATATAAATCCCTCCTTTGGCAAGCATTCTTTCTTTCTGTCCAGAATGCTGAGAACCAAGATTCATGAGCGTAAAATCTGAGGTTCCACCTCCAAAATCCGCCACCAGAATGAGCTCCTCTTTTTTAAGTGTACGCTCATAGGTATAGGCAGCAGCAATAGGTTCCATTTGAAAATAAAACTTCTCAAAACCTGCTAATCGTATGGCCTTTTCTAACCTTTTTTGAGCAACAGCCTCCTTCTCAGGATGCTCACTAAAAACTACCGGTCGGCCGATAACAG
>NZ_JBSRVI010000043.1:0-40042 GCF_055134445.1 Arcticibacterium sp. | reverse complement strand
CTCTGAGCGTTCTTTTAAAAGCGGTCTCAATACCATAGATAGCTGTTTCTTTAAACAGTGGTCTGATGATATCATCTCCGTAAGTGGCTGTTACATACGCCCAAAATGCCTGACCCCATCTATAAGGGAAATACTTATACTGTTTGGTAACTAATTCTTCAATAGTTGGAATGTCGCCACTTTCTACGGCATCCCTCATCCACATAGCAGTATGGGAGTCGTCTCTACCAATAGACATATACTCTGCCAGACCTTCTACCATAAATAAAGGTAAATTTCCGATGCTGGACAATGAGGTGGAATCAGAGCCAAAGGTCATGGTCTTATACTGAAAAGCATGAACCAACTCATGTCCTAAAACATGATCCGTTTGTCTTTTGGTATACATCATGGGCATGACAACCCGGTTTCTCAAACCCTCTGTAACACCACCTGTCCCCTCGCCTATTTGTCCGCCAATGGCAGTTGTTTCCTGGAAGTCAGGATGATTCTTGTATATTATCAAGGGATTAGGCTCAATAAAAGCCAGTTTGAAAACCTCTTGATGCAGTTTATACCAATGCTCAGAGTTTATCATCAATTGATTCGCCTGCTCTTTATCATCAAAATAATGGTAAAGCTCGTAATGTGGACTTTGAAGAACTCTAAAATCTATTTTCTTGTAGCGTGGCTTATTCTGACCAAAATACTGCGACTGTGCAAATGCACCATAAGACAATAAAGTGAGGACTAGGCCTATTTTTACTCTTTTAATCATTGGTTAAAGTTTGATAAACATCTCACATCTGATGGTACCTATTTCGAATATTCAATGGGTCGGGTGATCTTAACAAATTTAGGTTCCCAATATTTGGAACGCAAATTATCTATTCTCACCCCACCAGAAGTGGATGCATGTAAAAACATCAACTTCTTTTTACCCCTTTTCTTAATCACCACGCCGGTATGATTTATTCTACTTCCTGCGGTTTTGAAGTAGAGCAAATCTCCTTTTCTAGCTCTATTAAGCTTTATGGTTCTAAAAACTTCTGCCTGCTGATAGGATACCCTAGGGAAAGAAACGTCTAAAGCGGTAAAAGCATTGTGAATTACTCCTGAACAATCTATACCACGTTTATCATTACCTCCAAATTTGTAGGGCGTTCCTTTATATCTCTTACATTCCTTAACGAAAGTTCTTGGTGAAAAGTTGGTTTGGGCCAAGCAGCAATTGGCCATTAAAATAGCAGAAAGCAGTAATATCTTTTTCAATTCAAGTTATGGTTAGTATCAGTTCTTAGAAAAAATGGTTTCCAGTTGTTTAATTAATCCTCTTCCCTCATCAAAAGAAGGCTCTATAAGTTTGTCCTCCGACCAGTTTCCATTTTGGTCAATTAATACATAACTAGGAATGGTATTAATGCCGTAGTTTTTAAGAAAAACACTGTTAGGGTTTACTCTGGTGGTTCTGCTTGCGGCTTTTCCTTTTGAAACCACAAGGGCAAAATCTTCTGGTGTATCCACAGCAATATTTAACAAACTCAAATTTTTTCGGTCTTTAAAATAATTTTCTACAATGGGTAAGTATGTCAGATCTTTGAGGCAAGGATCACACCATGAAGCCCAAAAGACCATTAATAGGTTTTTTCCTTTATAATCCTTCAACGAAAAATTTTGCCCATCAGTATCTGTCAAAGTAAAATCTGGGGCAGGGCCTCCCAAAGCTTTGCCTTTAAAAATTGACATTTTATTAGATAGGAATTTTTGGTATATCTCAATTTTTCCAAATCCCAAAAAATCTCTAAGGGCAGTCTCGTTTTCAGTGGTATAACCATTGATATCTAAATCTGCATTTATTTTATGGGCAATGAGCCTTTCGGCAATGGGCTTACCTATTAAATCCTTGGTAAAAGAGTACTTCAAAAAAGTATAGTCGTTTAGGATGCCATCATCCTGTTTACTATTTATACTTATCTTATAAGCTTCTAAAAGACTTTCAACAAAAAAGCCATATTCGAAAGACTTGTTTTGCAGATCTTGGTTGATGGTTTTTAATTCAAAATTATTCATGACCATATTGAGCATGTCATTTGAAATGAGGTAGTCTAAATAAAATTGGTCTATCCTGCCCGTTATATCCGCCCTTCTAAGCCTGAAAAAGTCCTCTGATATATTCGGTCTAAAATTATCTAGTAGGGCTAACTGCTCTCGCTGAAGCTTTTTAAGCTTACTACCATAGACTTCTGGACCTTCTTTTAGGTATGAATACAATTCTTTCTCAGCGTCGGTTACTAATTCAAATTTTTTCCGATGGTTCAAATAATACATCCATTTACCACTTCCAACTCCTGAGGGTAAAAATGTCTCGTAGAAATCTTGTGCATCGCATTCTATTAAAATTTCATCTCCAGGCTCTATCACTTGAAACAACACCCCGTTTAAGCCGTAGTTTATGTCTATATAGGCCATTTCACTCAAAACCATTTCAAAAGAAAATCGATTATTTTCGTCAAGAATGAGATTATAATCTTCTGGGTCTTCTACCCAATTTCTATAAACGGTAAGCACCACCTTTCGCTCGTTGGGGTTTGTTATCTCTCCTTTGAGCTTAAAGGATTGTTGTGATTTTGAACCCAATGGAATAAGTAAAAGTGCTAAAAGAAATATTCTCATATAGTATTGTCCTCTGTGAACTCAAATGTAAAGTAATTACTGCTCAAAATCCACCAAGAGAGCACAGAAATGGAAACAGCAAAACATATGATGGGTACTTTAAAGGTTATTAGCATACAAATGGCAATAGCTCCAAAATAGATGCCTTTCATAGGTGTGTCTTCAAAAGCTCTGGGAGCATAATTATAGATAAGCCAAAAGAGCATACTAGACCAAATAAAAAAGACAGAAGAAATCAGGTGAATTGAGTCAACTTTATCATACCAGTAATACCCAAGAAATAACGAGTCAATAATAATTAAGCTACTTGCCGTCCAGATTCTTTGTGTAAGCAAGTTTGAAATATTGAAGGGCATGTTCCGCTCAAAAGGCATATAATTGGCTGAGAACAGCCCAAACTCCTTACCTAAAGGAAATTGACCTGCCACGGTGATTAAGCAACAAATGAATAGTAGTCTTTCGTCGTATTCGTCGCTAAAGTATAGTTTAGCTCCGCCAATGATGAAGAACAAACCATACAACTTAGTACTAAAGAATAAGATGGGTTGTTTCAGTAATAGATGCCTTAAAAAGTAAAGGACGGGCCAGTTAGGGAAAATGCTTCTGCTCCTAGCAAGTGCATCTATCTTGAAGTCGAAAATGAAATGGTGCAATCTATAATACTTTAGAGCAATGGGTAATACAAGTAAAATCAGATTGGCTACTGTCACAGCTATAATTCCTAAAAAAGCTCCTTCTTTTAATGCCACAGCCACCATAAAACAAGAATACGCTATGAATGGAGCGTTTAGGTTTAGCTGTAAAATTGATAGGTTAAAGAGCTGTTTAGACTTAGGCAAGAGGGTGAAATCTTGCAAAAAAGCATATTCAGGAAGTTTTAAAGTCCGATGAAAGAAAAGACTGGTTTTTACTACATGAAGTAGCCAGAAAAGGCTAGCCCATAAAAGTAAAATGGCATTGCCCATAAAGAGTTTAGCAAAAGCTACATGCTCGGTTCCTCTCAAGAAACCAAAGGCAAAGAGCAAGATGAACAGGTAAAACGCAATGTTTTGCTTGAAGTATTGTTTTGATATGGTTTTTAGGAGTATCAATTGTTTTTGTGTCTGGTGTTTGTTGTCAGATGCTCGATGTCTGTTTTTTTTGTCAATGTTTTAGCTCCAGAGGAGCGATATGTTAATAATAATAGAGGAATACACCATTTGTTTTCGTTTGGCGGGGTTTTGGATTTTGCGAAAATCATGACAAACGTTTCTTTATAATTCTTAGTTTTTGCAATTACTAATTCTTGTTCTTCCGTTGCCCCCGCCGGGTGGGTCTGTCTTTTTGTTTGGGCAAAAACCCGAAACGTCGGACCGAAGCAAAAACCATGTACCAAAATAAACATGCACAATGAAAATTCTTTATCTTCTTGAGGTTGTATTAAATCATTGGTTTTAATGAGTTTTCATCGTGCTTCAGGCAGCATTTTGGTGATAAGGTTTATTAATTATGCTTTATAATCGTTTGATTTTCTACTAAAAAATGATGTTCCACTTTTAGGTCGCTTTCTGGTAGCTTATGGTGGGAGGCTATTAGGATGTTGACTCCTTGACTTACTTTCTTGGCCAGAATCTCTAATAATTTCTCTTGCGATTCTTTGTCTATGGTGGTTAGTGGCTCGTCTAGGGTTAAAATCTTGGCTTCGCCAATTAATGCGGCTATCAGGCTTATTTTCTTCAACATACCACTAGAATACGTTCCTATGGCGGTTTTGTAGAATGCTGCCACACCAAACAGCTCGACCAATTCCTCTATTTCTGAACTATCTGGTTTGTAGATTTTCTGATAATAGTCTAAAATGTCTTTTCCAGACAAATAATCAGGAAAACGGGGTTCTGCGAAGCTATAATTGATAATTCGACGGAATGCTACGGGAGACTTCTGTAAATCTAAATGACCATCAAAAACCACGGCTCCTTCAAAAGGAATAATACCCGAAATGGCTTTAAAGAAAGTTGACTTCCCAGAACCATTCACACCCTGAAACCAGGAAACGCCTTCAGGAATATCTAAAGAAGGAATATCAAGAATCAAATGACCCTGATATTCCTTCTTGAAGCTTTTAATTTGAAGCATGTGTAAAAATATAATTGAAAGAGTAAAATAAGCTTATCTTTTCGATATATTTAGTTTCACTTTAGGGAAACTTTAATTAGCTTTGTTTAGTTAATAATGAGGATTTGCACAGAAAAATAACTTTTTACAAAAATTACTTTAACGACTTCTTCGCAACATTAAATTTAAAAGTTCAGAAAAAGATAATCTGGACTTTCGACTTAATCGAAGAACAAAGAGTTGTTTCTAAAACGTATCTAAAGCATTTAGAAAATACAGATGGACTATATGAAATAAGAGTTCAAAATGCCAATGATATTTATAGGATATTTTGCTTCTTCGACAAAGGTAAACTTGTGATTGTTGCAAACGGATTTCAGAAAAAAGACCAGAAAACGCCTAATAAGGAAATAGAAAGAGCTCTAAGGATTAAAAAAGAATACGAAGATGAAAAAGAATAGTTTAATGACTTTAGATGACTTTAAAGAAAGACATTTCGGAAAAGTTGGAACCACTAAACGCGACGAACTCGACGCTGGGTATGAAAATTTCAGAATTGGAGCTATGCTTCAAGAGGCAAGATTAGAAAAAGGACTTACGCAAGAACAACTAGCCGAAAAAGTGGGAACCACTAAATCCTATATTTCAAAAATTGAGAATAACATAAAAGAAGTTAGACTGTCTACGCTTAGAAAAATTGTAGAATTGGGACTTGGTGGAGAGTTACAACTGAATATTCAGGTTTAACAATAGTCATAATAGAGGGTAAAATTAGCATCAAAAATGGAGTTTACATGGAAATTTAGTTTTTCAAAAAAGTCATTGATACGCCAATTAACCTTAGATGGAAAAAGGACTAGTCTAAAATGTCATTTCTCTTATTAATTCAGCCGGAGGCTGAAAATCACTACAACAAAGCTACAAGCTTTGCAGAGCGGATATTACTTTTAACCTTGCGATGACTCATAAAAGAATAAAACATGGGAGATAAATTGTCAGAAGAAGGAATAGCAAAGATGCTTGAAGGGCTAAAAGTAAAAGAAGAAGAAGAAGCCCAAATGGGCAACTTTTCTAATCCACTAGAATTACTGTCTGAGTTAATTGTCTTTGGAGGTAAAAAGCAAGGTTTAATTGACAAAAATAAGTTTGTTTTTAGAGGACAAGGAAACGCAGAATGGCCATTGATAAGCAAATTGGGTAGGCAAGCCAAATCATTACCTTACAAAATAGGTAGTAGCTTACAATATACAACAAGTCAGTTAGAAGGAGTTTATACTGAACATTTTGTTCGAAATGCCAAGTTATTTGAAAACGAATTACCTCCAGAAAATGATAAAATTGCTTGGCTAACATTGATGCAACATCACGGGGCACCGACGCGTCTAATTGATTGGACTTGGTCACCATTTGTAGCACTTTTTATGGCACTTGCATTCGATGCCGGGCCAAATGCAACAAAGTCTTCATTATATATATTAAACTATGAAGCTCTTTCTCTTTATTGGTCAACAGAATCATGGGATAAGAGAGGCCCTTCATTATGGGGTTCAACGCCAAGAATCCAATCTGAATTTCCATACTTGCATACTAGAGAACAAGAAAATATAAAAATCACGGACGCTATCCATAACGATACCGAATACTTACCTATACCTATAAGGCCACGAAGTTCAATTCAGAGGTATCGCTCTCAACAAGCTGTATTAACTGCAACAATTACAGAGGAAGCAGATGTGCCAAACAATCCCATACTTGGACCAAGAGATGGTAAACATAAACACATCAGTGGAGAGTTGCTCCAAAAAATAGACTTTCCAAGGGAATGGAAACTCGAAATTTTACGACATCTTACAGGCATGGGAATCACACATTCAACTATGTTTCCTACTCTCGACGGTCTTGGAGCTGAAACAACATCAATAAGAAACTTTGGAACACAAAGTTAAAAAACGAGCCATAACACGCTGTATTATGTCATGTCTCCTACTGTCGGCACGTTCATAATACAGCAAGAAAGGTAAATCCCCTACCTAACCCTCAAAATCCCCTGCATCAGCGTATAATGCCCTGGGAACGTACATACAAAAGTATAATCGCCTTTCTCTAAAGGTGCCGTGAAATAGATACTTTCTGAGCTTTCTGGTTGCATTAAACCTGTATGGTAAAGCACATTGTCAGAGTCTGGGATATAGCCTTTATTTGCACCATCAAGTCCCATGTTTTGAGCACTCTGCCCCACTAAATCCACCGTATTTGGTTTCACTATCACCAAGTTGTGCAGCATGTCGTCATTATTATTGAAGGTAATTTTGATCGTACTTCCAGCTTTAACTTGAATTTTGGTTTGGTCAAACTTTAAACCTAGTTTAGTGCCCAAAGTAATGTTTACATCGGCTTTGCCATTCCAGCTTTGAGGCATTGTATTTACGCGTTTCTCAGAAACTATCTCCACCACCTTAGTCGTTGCCATATCCATTTTGTGGTGTTCATGACTAGTAACGGCGTATTTACTTAAATCTAAAGCAGCAATAGCCTTGTTTACCGAATTAAGTGTAAAGTAGCCTACCTTGTGCAATAGTTCTTCTTGTGCCACACTTTCTAAGCCAGCGGCAGTTATGCCAAATATGTAACCCAAACGCATAGAATCTACAGCCACATGAATCGACTTACCATCATCAGCAAGTGAAATTCCTTTAATGTTTACCTGTCTTTGATTGATTATTGGGCTTCCGTATGTGTGATGATATTTATAATTAAAGCTTTTTATATCGTAAGAGGCAGGGTTTAAAGCTGCTGATTTATTGGCTTCTTTAGTGAATTCAATGATGAATCCGTCCGATGCAGACTTAATGGCTTTAATTTCAAAAGGCACCTCGCCAGACCAAACTAGTCTTTGTAATCCAAATTTCGATTTCCCAGTGCTTGACCATCCACGGCTTGTCATTCCTACAAACATGGAATTATCTAGTCCCCATCGCATTCTTAAAATACCCGACATAAAACCTTCTACAAAAGGAAAACAAGCTCCTTGATAGACACCATTCACTTTTTCCATGGCCACTCGCATGATGGTAGAATGCCCTTGGTCACCCACAAAATATTGTCCTTCAAAGGGTCCAAATTTGCCTTTAGATACATCTTGAACAATATCTGAAGTAGAAATCCCCATCAATGTATGCGGAAACCAAACAGCCGGCGGTTTAATACCAGGCATACGCTGAGCTACATCAAATAATGGTTCTCCAGTATCAGGAATATCCTCCGGCTTTAATTTTACAGGAGAATTAGGCTCTCCAGACCAAACAAGACTCTCTGGGTTACCCGCAAAGTCTCCTTTTTCTAAATGTGTCATTCTGCCTGAACCTACCCAGTCACCTTGATTTTCGGCATAAAAAATATCGCCAACATCATTTACCATGTAACCAGCTGGAGACCTTAATCCTGCAGCCCAAGGTTCCATTTTTCCATTCTCGTCTAATGTCAGCATCCAGCCTCTCCATTTAGATTGTGAGGAACCATGCCCTATCCAGTCTAGATTTAATGTAAAAAGTTTTTTGCCATCTGGCATCAAAACAGGACCGTAAGAATATTGATGATAATTTCCTGAAAGCGGCCATTGATAGTATGATTGATAGACATCTGCACGGTCGTCTCCGTCCACATCTTCCAAAATAGTCACTTCTCCTCTTTGCGTTACCCAAAGCTTATTATCAATAAAATTCATGCCCAGTGGTTCGTGAAGACCTTCGGCATATTTGCTAAAAGTAGGCCGCGTGTTATTAATCATATATGGATTGTTTATCATCCATACATCGCCTCTTCTGGTGGTGGTTGCCAATCTTCCGTCTGGTAAAACGGTCATCCCTCCTACTTCCATTTCTAATCCTTCCGGAGTAGGAATGTTTTCTATCCTATAATAATCTTCTTCTGTTTTTAGAACTCCTTGAGCTATTGTTTGAGAAACAGAGCAAAAGAGCAGAAGAATTAAGCCTATATTTTTTATATACAATTTCATTTTTTTACCAGATTAATTTGAATGATTCAATAGCACTTGCCTTTCCAGAAAGTGAACTAATTCCATTTTCTGTTTTAATTTCTAAGGCAACCTTCTTTGCCAATTGAATGTAATAGTCATCTATTCTATACAGGGTATCTCCTACTTTCTCTACTTTTTTACCCATTCCCAGTAAGTAGTTGACATCCTTGTTATCCGCCGAAATAGTGTATTCGAAGCCATTTTTCACAGGCTCTATTTTTTGGCTTACAGCCGAACCATTTAAAGTATGTAGGTAAGTGGGTAGGTTTCTATCGTCAATAAAGTATTCTTTGAAAAGAACGACATCATTTTTACCCAGGAAGAAACTTGGCTTTCCTGATAAAGTAACTACCTGGCCTAAAGGTTTTAATAATTGAGGTTCACCTCTGTTAAACCACATTTCTGTTACATCAGCAAAATATCCTTTCCAAACATAAAGCATAGAAGCATCTACCAAGTCAATAGAATAGTTTTTCTTTTCTGCTGTGCCAATAGAGAGTGTTGTGGTTTTCTTTTCCCCTTTGAAATCCATAAACGAGCGAATCATTTGAGCTCGTGTTCCAGTTGGGTTTTCAAAAATTCCTCCTGGAAGTTGTGGTGCAGGCAAGCTTTTGTAAGGATGAAGTCCATAAGGTTTAAAATCGCTACCTGAAACATAAAGTCCGAAAGCTGGTTTTTGCCATGTTCTTCTGTAGAAATACTCAAAGCTGTGCTTTCCTTTTTCCAATTCAACTAAAGCGGTTAAAGGCTGACGATTCACCATACCATCCGCTCCTAGCACTTTTTTCCCATCAATTTTCAAATAACCAAATCCTGAGTATTCTATGGTAATGGCATATTTATCTGTTTGGGCTACATCAATATCGCCAGTATAGTCTATTGAAAACCATCTGAAATCATGAGGAATATCAATACGTAACCCCTCCGATTTTCCTTTTATTGGGGCCGTTTCCGTTGGGCTCCACTCCTTTTCCCATCCATTTGTTTCTTGCAGCGTATAATTCAAATTAGATATGCTGATAGGTGTTCTGTACCCTAATTCTATGTACTTAATATTTTTAACTGCCAGCAATCCATTGGAAACGTCAAAGGCAATAGAGGTAGGTTCCAAGATTGGATTTTGAACAATATAATTTTCAAAAACTATAACATCATTTAAAACCACTTTTTCGAGTACGGCCAAGCCACCATTTATTGGTGAAGTATAGGCTAGTTCAATTTTTTGCCATAATCCGGGTAATTTACTTACTTCCTGTTTTGGCTTTTGCACTGTATTATTTGCAGTAATAATGCTCCCAAATTTGCCATTCTTTTCGTTGGCAGATTGGTCTAGATTAAGTTTTAAGCCATTTCCTAAAATAAAGGAGGCCTTTGTCTCTGGGTTTTGTAAAATCTCAAATTCAATTTTATAATCAGTAAACTTTTTCTTTGATTTCAACACAGATTTACCATTCACAAATAAGATACCTGTGCCATTGGTCAGCTCCATTTTGTCTTCAAAAGGATGTACTGAAATGGCAAGTGCATCACGCCATTGAGCACCAGTAGCCTCCCAATCTGATTTATTCATGGAAGTGGCAGGGAAGTCTTGGGCATGCAAACCCACACAAGGAAGCAGAAGGAATATCAGCTTCCAATAGGATAATTTCATAGTAGGGAATCAGATTAATTGTTTCAAATTTATAGAAGTCCGTTCTAGATTTCTATTTTTGCGTCACAATTTACGAAACCAAGAATGAGCAAACCAACTTTATTGATTTTAGCTGCTGGAATGGGTAGCAGATATGGTGGAATTAAGCAACTGGACCAATTTGGACCTACTGGCGAGACCATTATAGATTATTCACTTTATGATGCCATCAGAGCTGGTTTTGGTAAAGTAGTCTTTATTATCAGAGAAGAACTAAGAGAAGATTTTGAGAAGACGTTTGGTCCAAAACTGAAGGATAAAATTGAATACGACTACGCTATTCAAGGCTTCCAGAGTTATGTTCCAGAATCTTTAGGAAATGTAGAACGAGCCAAACCATGGGGTACGGGTCATGCTATGCTTTGTGCATGGGAACAAACCGAAACGCCATTTGCCGTTATTAATGCAGATGATTTTTATGGTGCGGAAGCCTATAAAACAATGGCTAATTTCTTATCTACAAATACAGAACAAAACGTTCATGCGATGGTAGGTTATCAGGTTAAAAATACACTTTCTGAAAACGGAACGGTTTCTAGAGGTGTTTGCGAGAAAGACAATGATGGCTTCCTTACTTCTGTAGTGGAGCGTACTAAAATATTAAGAAACGAAGCGGGTCAAATAGAGTTCTTAGACAATGGCGAACCTGAATATTTAGGAGAAAATACACCTGTTTCTATGAATTTCTGGGGTTTTATGCCAAGTGCATTTACGAAGACTAAGGAGTACTTTGAAACATATGCCAAAGAGAATTATGACGCACCAAAAGCTGAGTTTTATATCCCAACTATCATGAGTCAAATGATGGGCGAAGGTGTAGGAAAATGTAAAGTTTTTGATACATCATCCGATTGGTTCGGAGTAACATATCCAGACGATAAACCAGACGTTCAGGCTTCTATTCAGAAATTAGTGAATGATGGAGCTTATCCTTTGAAACTTTGGGAATAGTTTATTTTCCTTTTCGAATGGAGCACGCTTGCCTTTTGGCATAGCAAAGATTAGACACGGATATTATATTCGTGTCTTTTTTTGTTTTATTTCAACCCTTTCAGGGTTGTGACCATCGCTTACTTTTAAATTTCTATTCATATTTAACCCCTTCGGGGTTACTCTACTTCCGACAGTATCAAATTTATTAGCAAGCCCGAATGGGCTTGAATACGAATAGAAAAAGAATAGAGGAAAGTTTTAGGAAGCCTGAAGGGCTTCAAGATTAAACCGACCTAACAAAAAAGACACGAATACTATTAATAATATCCGTGTCCAATCCCTTTCTAACAACAGGCAGCTATGTTAATCTAAAGGCATCCTATTATCAAATACATTTAGAATGATAAGGCTATCCTTATTGAAGGTGTAAACTACAGTACTTCTTTTGTTAACTATCACTCCTCTGATATTTCTATCCGCATCTTGTAAACTACCTAGACTAGGAAGTTCCGATAAAAGAACTCCAAATTTCTCTACTCTCTGAACGAATCTCTTTGCTGTACTAAGGCCGAATCTCAACTCAATATAGTTAGCAATGGCAACCATACCTTGTACTGCATCTTCAGTCCAGACAAGTTTTAAAGCCATTTGCTTAATCTTTCCTTAACCTCTTTATGACCAACAAGCATCGAAGTTTTTTTCGATTGCTCGTAACTTTTATTGACAAGTTGAATTTGTTCTTCTGTCAAAGTTGACCAAATGTTATTTTCTTTAGAAACCTTGATATAATTCAGCATATCATAAACCTGTTCCAAGACAGATTCATCCTGAATGTCATCTACAAGTTCAAAAATCTGCTCTTTGGTTACCATGGTTTAAGTATTTTAAAATACTAATTTATCAATTTTTCTTCACTTCCTCAATAACCCTAATCTGCTCTGCTATTTCTTCTGGTTTAATGATGGCTTCGGCCCCGTTTAGAATAACATCAGCTAAGTTATTATAGAGCTGCATCCAGTCGCCACCAAAAGTATCAATTTCGCCTTTCATCTCCATTCCAGCAAGATTAGCGGTTAGTTGACCATTATATTCTATCGCCTCAAAACCAAAGTCAGGATCAACACCAGGAAGCATTCCTGCTTTCAAATGGTCTTCTTGAGAGTCTAAACCGTATTTGATAAAAGAACCATTTGTGCCATGAACTACATATCTAGGCTCGGCTTCTTTCACCATCAAACTAGCACTCAGTTTGACTTTAACCTTGCCATAATCCATACTCATGTTAAAGGCATCGTCTATATTACTGTTTTCTCTTTGAATAAAAACATCACCACCTACGCCTTCTGGGTTACCGAATAAATAGATAGCTTGGTCAATCAAATGAGCTCCTAAATCATAAATTATTCCGTTGGCAGGCGTCACCGCTTCTTTCCAAGGTTTTTTATTCAAGATTGGATTATAACGGTGCCATCTTGCTTCATAAGAAAGTACTTCACCCAAAACACCAGATTCAATCACTCTTTTTACGGTCATAAAATCACCATCAAAACGTCTGTTCTGATAAACCATCAAAGTTTTGTTCACCTTTTTACAAAGTTCCACCAATTCCTTAGCCTCGTCATAGGTAGCCGTCATTGGTTTTTCTACCAAAACATGCTTTCCTGCATTTAAAGCTCTTTTACAATAGTCGAAATGCGTACTGCTAGGTGAACAAATAGAAATAAGGTCAATCTCAGGGTCGGCAATAAGTTGGTCTAAATTAGCTGCTTTTTCGGTCCCCTTAAAGAGGTCTTGTCCAATGTCCTGAGAAGTAACAATGTACTTCAATTGGAAATTTGAATTTAATACAAAAAATGGTGCTTGTAACCATCTACCTGAGAGTCCGAATCCTACTAATCCTACTTTTATCATTTTAAATTGCTTAGTGCTATTAGCTTTGAGCCTTTAGCCTATTTTTGGTTGAATACTATTATAAAATCTTGTCACAAGGTAATACCTTTTAGACAATTGTTTGATGCTTGACGGTAAGTGTTGGATGATTTTTTCAGCTTTACAGATTTCTTCTTTCGATGAACAAAACACCGTTCATCTAACACCAATCATCTGACTTTCATTAGTCCAACTCCACCTCTATCTGATGTCTCAAAATATCTTCGAGCGTTTCTCTTTCTCTAATTAAATGCGTGTTTTGGTTATAAACTAGTATCTCCGCAGGTTTTGTTCTAGAATTATAGTTGGATGCCATGCTAAAACAGTAAGCTCCTGCATTTTTCATCGCGATGATATCTCCTGGATTAACCACTGGAAGTGTTCTGTCTTTTCCTAAGGTATCTGTTTCACAAATATATCCTACGATATCGTAAGTTTCTTTTTTAGAATCATCCAGATTGCTCACATTAAGTATCTCTTGGTAAGCATCATACATCATAGGTCTAATCAAATGATTTAGACCAGAATCAACGTGAACGAAGTTCCTAGCAGGGTTATGTTTAACCACGTTGCAGGTCATTAAAAACGTACCACTTTCACTTACCAAATATTTACCAGGCTCAAACCATAGCTGAACTGGTTTGCCATATCTTTTCTCAAATGACAAAAACTCTTTCACCACTTCCTTTCCAATCTCTTTCATTTCCGTAATGACGTCATCGGAGTGATATGCCACTTTAAAACCAGAACCCATGTCTATAAACTCTAGGTTGGGGAAATGCTTTTCGGCCACTTCAAAAGACTTTTTCATCGCCTTTATGATGACAGAACCATCTTTAAAATCGGAACCATTATGCTGATGAATACCTACTATTTTAAGCTTATAAGTATTAACCAGTGCTATCACCCTGTCAATATAATCTATTGGAATCCCAAATTTAGAATCGGCATGTCCTGTAGAAATCTTCAAATTCCCACCAGCCATTATCGCAGGATTTAACCTAATCGCAATGGGATGGGCGTTGCCATACTTTTTTCCGTATTCCTCTAAAAGGTTTAAACTGTCGATATTAAGTCTAATGCCAAGAGTAAGAGCATTTTCAATTTCAGAAAAGGCTACACCGCTGGGTGTGTATTGAATTTGTGAAGGATTATAACCCGCTTTTAAGGCTAATTGTATCTCTTCAATAGATACTACATCTATATCTACGCCATTTTTTAACATCAATTTAAGTATACTGATGTTGGTTAATGCTTTGCACGCATATTTAAGTTTGACCGTAACACCTTCAAAAGCATCTCTCATTTTTAAGATTTGCTCTTCTATTTTGTTTCCATCATAAACATAAAGTGGTGAACCAAATTCTGCTATTAAATCTGAGGGTTCACGATGCTGAATGAGATATTTCCCGTTTTCTAAAGTTATCAATGTGCCTGTAAATTAAATTTTGGCAAAGATATGGAAAGCATTGAAAGTCTATAAGTATATGTTTTAACTTTGAGAAAGGATTTCAATGTAATCCTTTAACCCGCTTTATTCATTAGAAAATCTATTCCGTAGCTAAATTGCTTCAAATCAGTTGGTAAACCCATTTAAACTCAATCACCAGAACAGTGCTATGCTAATCTCGTTTAAATGTCTGATTTATTCCACTTTAACTGCTCATTATGATTCTCCAATGCATAAACCGAGTTTAAATATCTTCTTAAACAGTTTGTTTTGCTGTTTAAACAAGAATTTCTTCAACGATTAAAAATCAAAAAATGCTAAAAAAACTATTACCCTTTGTACTATTATTTGCTTCACTGAATTCGTGGGCTCAAATAGTAGCGGGTCCCATGCTGGGTTATTCTGAAATGAGAGAGGTTATGCTCTGGGTTCAAACGGAGGCATCTTCTGTGGTGAAATACAATTACTGGGTTAAAGGTGTAGATGGAACAAAATTCTCTACGGAGCCAATAATCACCCAAAAAGACAACTATTTCATTGCAAAGGCAATTGCTGAAGAAGTGTTGCCAGGCAATAAGTACGAATACGAACTTATTATTGATGGTGTAACACAGAGCTTTGATTATCCTTTAGCATTTCAAAGTCAAACGCTTTGGCAATATAGAACTGACCCTCCAGCCTTCAAATTTGCGGTGGGAAGTTGTGTTTATACCAATGAGCCTGCCTTTGATAGACCTGGTCGTGGATATGGTTATACCTTTGATATTTTCAATAAAATTTACGATGCTAAACCAAACTTTATGGTTTGGGGTGGAGATAATATTTATCTAAGAGAAGCGGATTGGAATACTAGAAGTGGTGTTTACAAAAGATACATCGACTTTAAGAAACAACCAGAACTTCAAAAATTATTTGCCAATACACATCATTATGCCACATTGGATGACCATGATTTTGGGCCAAATGATGCAGATAGGTCTTATTGGGGTAAGTCTTGGACTTTGGATGCCTTTGAGCAAAACTGGGGAAACCCTAACTATATTTTTCCAGGAGAATCAGTAACAGGTACTTTTTTCTGGGAAGATGTTCAGTTTTTCATGATGGATAATCGCTCTTTCCGAGCTCCAAATTATCTGAATGATGATGCGAAAGATTACTTTGGTGAAAAACAATTAAACTGGCTTATAGATGCCTTGACACATAGTAGAGCACCTTTCAAATTTGTGGTTACCGGTGGGCAAGTGTTAAACAAAGCTGCCGTCTTTGAAAACATGTCAACCTTTCCGGTGGAGCAAAAGAAATTGCTTGATGCCATTGAGAAGAATAACATCAGCGGCGTTATATTTATTACGGGTGATAGACACCATACTTCTCTTAGAAAAATGGAGAGAGCGGGAAATTACCCACTTTATGATTTAACTATTTCTTCTTTAACTTCTGGTATGGCAAAACCAATGGATATGGAAAGAACCGATCCTGATTTAATTCCGAATTCCATAGTGGAAGATCTTCAGAATTTCGGCATATTAGAAGTGTCTGGCGAAAGAACCAACCGTGTCTTAAAAATAAATATTATTGACAACACGGGTAAGGACAGATGGAAATATGAAATAAAAGCGAATGATTTAAGAAAGCCTAAGAAGTAGGATTTTGAATCATTGATAATCCTATTTTGAATCAATCTCGTAAGTGTAATAAAATGAAATTATGAAAAATATAATAATGGCCATTTTGGCTTTAACCATGTTTAGTTGCACTTCAAAAGCCCAAGTTCAAAACACCGATTGTCAACTAGAAAAAGTGAAGAAATCTGACAAAGAATGGAAGTCACAGCTGACAAACACGCAATATTATGTTGCCAGAAAGTCTGGAACTGAAAGAGCGTTTTCTGGGATATATTGGGACAATAAAAAGGATGGCGTTTATAAGTGTATCGGATGTGGATTGCCACTGTACTCTTCTAAAACGAAATTTAAATCTGGCACGGGTTGGCCTTCCTTTTATGAAGCGGTGGATCCATGCAATGTGAAGGAAATAAAAGATTCTTCTCTTGGAATGGTTAGAATTGAAGTAGTATGTGCCAGGTGTGAATCTCATTTAGGGCATGTTTTCAATGATGGTCCTAAACCCACTGGATTGCGTCACTGTATAAATTCTGCCAGTTTAGATTTTGAAGAAAAGATTTAAATGATTTAAGAAATCATAGAGTAATATATTTTACAATAATTTTAAATAGGGTTTGGTTTTCTTACTAGAGAGCCAAACCCTATTTTTGCTTTTAGACATATATCCAATTAAGATCAAATGGAAAAAAACATAGAATTTCTTTACGAATACCTCAATAATGCCTCTCCTACTGGCTTTGAACATCCCGGCCAACAGATTTGGTTAGATTATATCAGACCATTTATAGATGAGACTATTATTGACAGTTACGGTACGGCTGTAGGGGTTATTAATCCCGGACAAGATTACAGTGTGGCTATCGAAGCTCATGCAGATGAAATCTCGTGGTTCGTAAATTATATTACACCAGAAGGATACATATACGTTATCAGAAATGGTGGTTCCGACCATCAGATAGCTCCTTCTATGAGAGTTAACCTGCATACCCGTCATAATGGCATAGTAAAAGGTATCTTTGGCTGGCCTGCCATCCATGTTAGAGGTGGAGAAAAGGAAGAAGCACCATCTTTAAAGAATATTTTTATAGACGTGGGAGCTTCTACGGCAGAAGAAGTGCTAGAAATGGGCATTCATGTAGGTACGGTAATTACATTTGAAGATGGTCTTACAGAGCTTAATAATAAATATTACACCGGTCGAGCTTTAGACAACAGAATGGGCGGTTATGTGATAGCGGAAGTGGCTAGAAAACTGCATGAGAATAAAGTGAAGCTACCGTTTACGCTTTATATCGTTAATGCTGTTCAGGAGGAGATTGGCCTTAGGGGTGCAGAAATGATCAGTAGAAGGTTAAAGCCTAATGTGGCCATTATAACAGATGTAACCCACGACACACAATCTCCAATGTATGACAAAAAGAAGTCTGGAGATGTGGCTTGTGGTAAAGGTCCGACAGTTTGTTATGGTCCAGCGGTTCAAAACAACCTTCTGAATTTCATTATAGACACGGCAGAAGAAAAAGGAATTCCGATTCAACGTCAGGCCACTAGCCGCTCTACGGGTACAGATACGGATGCGTTTGCTTATTCTGGAGAAGGTGTTCCTTCTGCATTAATATCACTTCCTTTGAAGTATATGCATACTACGGTAGAAACATGTTCTAAAGAAGATATTCAGGCCTGCATAAATTTGTACTATGAATTATTATTGAAATTAGAATCAGGTCAAGACTTTAAGTACATAAAATAGTCAAAAAAAAACTGATTTACGATTACCCCAAGGACACGCGTTCTTGGGGTTTCTTTTTATCTTGTGATTGAGATAAAAAAAAGAATATATCAAACCCAAACCCTATTGGATGATTCCTCGTATTTCAAACAACTCTAACTAATAGCCTCAATGCATATAGCCATCATCGGAAATGGTATAAGTGGTATTACTGCCGCCAGACACATTAGAAAGCTGTCTGACCATAAAATTACCGTTATTTCATCTGAAACCGAACATTTCTATTCCAGAACAGCCCTCATGTATATTTACATGGGACACATGAAATACGAACACACTAAGGGCTACGAAGATTGGTTTTGGGAGAAAAATAGAATTGACTTGGTTTTTAATCATGTCAGTTCCATCGACTTTGATTCTAAAAATTTGACATTCTCAAATAGATCTCAATCTTTGACATATGATAAATTAGTAATAGCCACAGGCTCTGCACCTAATAAATTCGGTTGGCCGGGTCAGGATTTAAATGGAGTTCAAGGGCTTTATTCCATGCTAGACTTGGAGAAATTAGAAGAGCTCTCGCCAAAAATAGAACATGCTGTGATAGTGGGTGGTGGTTTAATCGGTCTTGAATTAGCAGAAATGCTCAAATCCAGAGATAAAAAGGTAACCATGTTAGTGAGAGAATCTTCTTTTTGGAATGGTATTCTACCCGAGGCAGAGTCTGAAATGCTTAACGAGCATATTAAAGAGCATCATATAGATTTAAGACTTAATACCGAACTATCAGAAATTAAAGATGATGGAGAAGGTAATGCCGATGGTGTTGTCCTTAAAAATAAAGAGATTTTGGAATGTCAATTTGTAGGGCTCACGGTAGGGGTTAGTGCCAATATCTCGTTTTTAAAAGAAACAGGTTTAGAAATAGATAAGGGCATTTTAATCAATGAATATTTAGAGACCAATATATCAGATGTATATGCTATTGGAGACTGCTGTCAGCATAAAAACCCTCCTCCAGGGAGAAGGCCAACAGAGCAAATCTGGTACACAGGGAAGATTATGGGTGAAACTTTGGCAAAAAGTCTATGCGGGCAAAGAACTAAGTATGAGCCTGGTGTATTTTACAACTCGGCAAAATTCTTAGATATAGAGTACCAGACTTATGGAAATATACTGGCAAAACCTGAAGAAGATGTGGAGAGCTTTCATTGGAAGCATCCAGAAAAACACGTTTTAGTAAGGTTAAACTTTGAAAAATCAAGTAAATCCATCATCGGTGTAAACACCTTCGGTATTAGAATGCGGCACGAAGTATGGGATAAATGGCTCACAGACAAAACCCACGTAGAAGATATTTTAGTAGACCTCTCAAAAGCCAATTTTGACCCTGAATTCTATGCCACTTACGAGGCAGACATCGTTTCTCATTATAATCAGACTTACGGCACCCATTTAAAACTGAAAAAGCCTAAGAAGAGCTTTTTCTCAAAACTATTCAAATGAACATAAATCAAGTAAAAAATATAGGAACAGTAATCATCCTGAGTGCCCTTACGCTTTGGATAGGTGTGCTATTTGGGAATAGTTTTCAGCTAGATGAAGCTACCTTTAATGATACGGTATCTAGCGAACACCGTGTTTTGCTTAAAGAGAAATTAGCCCCGCAGTTTGAATCAGAATCATCTAATGTTTTTTCTTTTAATAATGCCATAGAAGCTGCAGAAGCCGAGGTAAACAAATCGCTAGAAAACGAAGGAAAAGGGGATTTGAAAATCTCGAATTCCTATCAAATGTCCCTCACCAAGGCATCTGGAGTAGGCTTTGTCTCAAAATACAATACACTCCTTTTCTTTTTGGTATTTGGCATGCTAATTTTTGGGACCATGCTGTTTGTCCTTCCTGATTTAAAAAAGCTTCCAGGCATCAAAAACAACGGTATTTTTACACATCCTGTCAATAGAGGAAAGGTGCTAGGTATTATTTTGGGAAGTTTATTTATATCTTTTTATATACTGCTTTACTTTTTCCCTCAATATATAGTTAACTGGCTTATCGTTTTAGACCCTTTAAGTAAGGTTATGAATGGTGGTTTGGCTAGCCAGTGGTTTTTATATGGTTTCCTTTACACGGTCGCTGTATTAACGATGGGCGTAAGAATGCTTATCAAATACCGACATAGCAAGTATCAAATGGTAAGAACTTGCTCAGTGATGTTCTTTCAGCTGATTTTTGCTTTTATGATTCCAGAAATACTCTCAAAACTGAATTTGCCATCGGCAGATTTAAAAAACATGTGGCCGCTGGACTATTCGTTTTTCTTCGATTATAGGATTGATCAAAAAATAGAGGCAGGAACTTTAGGAACCTTTATGTTCGTATGGGGAATTGTTCTTTTTGCCGTAGGTGTACCGGTCTTGACTTATTTCTTTGGAAAAAGATGGTATTGTAGCTGGGTTTGTGGCTGTGGCGGTTTAGCAGAGACTTTAGGTGACCCTTTCCGTCAGTTGTCTAACAAGAAAATCAAGGCTTGGAGATTTGAAAGGTATTCCATCCATATTGTTTTAGTCTTCGCTGTAGTAATGACTGCAGGCGTTTTGTACACTTATTTTACCGGTGAGCCAAAAGTAATGGGAGTTTTGGATACGGGAACCCTACGTTATTACTATGGCTTCGGAATAGGTGCTATATTTTCAGGTGTTGTAGGCACAGGCTTCTATCCTGTCATGGGAAACAGGGTTTGGTGTAGATTTGGCTGCCCATTAGCAGCTTATTTAGGCCTAGTACAACGTTTCAAAAGTAGATTTAGAATTACCACCAATGGAGGCCAATGTATCTCTTGCGGAAACTGTTCTACTTACTGCGAGCAAGGTATTGATGTGAAATGGTATGCACAGAGAGGACAAGACATTGTAAGGTCTTCATGTGTGGGCTGCGGGGTGTGTTCAGCAGTATGCCCTAGAGGAGTTTTAAATCTAGAAAATCTTCCAATAGTCACAAGAAAAATCTAAGTAAATCGCCTTTATGTTATAATGGCTCCTTAAAAACAAAAGTAATTCAAGTTAGCACTTAGGATAAAAAACTAATCGACTTTCAAATACGTTAACACACATAGTTTTGACTACTATATGCAAATTAAAAATAAGTGAAAAAGTCGTTGTTTTTGTCCATCATAATTGGTCTATTTTCTCCAGTTATTTTGGCTCAAAGTATAAATATTAAGGGGAAAGTTTTTGACAATGTAACTAAAGAGCCCTTGCCTTTTACTTCCATTAGTTTAAAAGGAACTACGGTAGGTACTAATTCAGATTTTGAAGGTAATTTTTCGCTAAGTTTTGAAGATATTTCCCCAGATTCTCTTCAGCTGAGCAGCATGGGATATGAGACGCTGTTTTTCCCTTTAAAGAAAGACTCCTCAGGAATCGTCATGAAGGACCAATTTCTCAAAATATCTTTAAATCCCGGTGTTATTCAGTTAGCAGAAGTGGTGGTTTATGGCGGTGAAAACCCTGCTTGGCGAATTTTACGCAAAGTGGTGGACAATAGAGATGCCAACAATTTCAAGAAGCTAGATGGTTATGAGCACGGCAGTTATAATAAAGTAGAAATTGATGTCAATAAAGTGGGTTCTAATCTAGAAAAAAGAAAGATTACCCAGAAAATAAATGCTGCTATAGAAACCGTAGGAACACTTACTGATGATGATGGCGAAAAACTGCTTCCAATGTTTATCTCCGAATCAATTTCGGACTACTACTTTCTGAATAAACCCAGATTATCTAAGGAGGTTATTAAGAAAACCAATATTAAAGGTATCGCCGTAACCGATGGGAGCCTTACTTCTCAGCTTATAGGTTCCACCTTTCAGCAGTATAATTTTTACGATAATCAGTTGAATGTTCTTCAAAAGAATTTCACCTCTCCTATTGGTAATGACTGGAAATCGGCATACGAGTATTATTTAGTAGACAGTTTTGAGGTAGAAGATGGTGACTTCTATTATGAAATTCAGTTTGAACCTAAACGAAAACAAGATTTAGTTTTCACGGGTTATATGTGGCTGAGTAAGGCTAAAAGTGCTTTAGTGATGATAGATGCTACTATTACCAAAGATGCCAATTTGAATTTTATAGAAAGAATTAAAATTCAGCAAGAGTTAGAACAAGTGGAAGAAGTCTATTTTCCCATAAAAAATCGTGTGGTGGTGGATGTTTCTGAAATTACCAGCAAGTCTCCCGGACTTTTACTAAAGTTCACCAGCTATAACCAAGACATAACAATTAATCAACCCCGTGATTTAGCTTTTTTCAAAAGTGGTGCAATAGAGCTTTCGGACAACTACAATGAAAGAAGCATGGATTATTGGCAGTCTGTAAGGCCAGAACCATTTTCTGCGGACGAAAAGATGGCTTACATGATGATTGACAGCATGAAGCAGGTTCCGGTGGTAAAAAGAATTACGGGATTAATTAATTTGGCTTCTACCGGGTATGGTAAGCTATTTCATGGTGTAGATGTAGGGCCACTGATTCATTCAGCTGCTTTGAACGATTATGAAGGTTTAAGATTACGTTTTGGACTAAGGACTAATATTGATTTTAGCAAGAAATGGATTCTTCAAGGTTACGCCGCTTACGGCTTTAAAGATGAGGGCTGGAAAGGTGGGGCTAGTGTCACTAGAATTCTTACAAAAAACCCATGGACCACCATTAAAATGGGTTATGACAAAGATATAGAACAAGTGGGTTTTAGTACGGATGATATAGGTTCCAGCACCCTTTACTCGGCTGCAGTTAGATTTGGAACATTAAGAAGACCTTACTATCAGAAAAACGCCTACGCTCAGTTTCAAACCGATATCTCTAAAGGTGTAACAGCTAGAGTTAGTCTTCAGAATAAAACATTTGACCCCTTATATAACTTTGTTTACCTAGACGATTTAAGAGACGTTTCTTCTACTAGAAGCTCTTTCATAACTTCAAATATAAAAACGGAATTAGTTTTTGCTCGTGATCAACTTTCTGTAGTGAGCGATAACGACCGTCTGGATTTTGGAACAGTGAAATCTCCTACGGTTACATTGTCTTACGAGTTAGGTTTAAAAGGGGTGCTTAATAGTGATTTCAAATATCAAACAGTAGGTATTAAATATAAGCATCAGTTGAATTTTGGATATTTTGGTAAAACCTATTACAGAGCAGAAGTCAGTAAAATATTTGGCACTCTGCCCTATCCCTTATTAAAAAACCATTTGGGTAATGAAACCATTATTTCGGTTTCCAACTCTTTTAACCTGATGAATAATTCGGAATTCTTGAGTGATGAATTTGCCTATGCTCGTTATTATCACGATTTCGAAGGCTTATTATTCAATCGCTTTCCACTTATTAAAAAGTTGAAATGGAGAACTTTCACAACTGGTAAGTTCTTAATTGGTAATTTAACAGATAGAAACCTAGAAATGTCTATGCCTACAGCCGAAGAGGGTTTTATACCTTTTAAAAGTTTGAATCCTTCTAAGCCATACATAGAGTTGGGCTATGGTATTAGTAATATTTTTAGGGTATTTAGGGTGGAAGCCGTACATAGGCTTACTTATTTAGAAAATCCTAACACTAAGAGATTTGGCGTTAAGATTGCTGCAGAAATTACGCTATAATGACTTAAACCCGCTTTATGCATTGGGCAATCTCCCGATAGTTATCGGAACCGAAGCTTAATTGCTTCAAATCAGTTCGTAAACCCATTTAAACTCAATCACCAGAGCGGTCTATGCTAATCTCGTTTAAATGTCTGATTTATTTTATTTTAAAACTCATAACGATTTCCCAACGCATATTCCGAGTTAAAATATTAGAATTGTTTTTCAAGAAGTTGTGGTTCAAATTGGTCTAAGCTTTAGTTTATCTATAATTTTAGGATATGAATTTACATGTAATAGACGCTGGAAATTTCAAATTAGATGGTGGTGCCATGTTTGGGGTTGTGCCTAAACAACTATGGTCAAAGAAGATACCCGCGGATGAACTCAATCTTTGTAGTTGGAAAATGCGATGCCTGCTCATAGAAGATGGCGATAGGCTAACGCTTGTAGATACAGGTATGGGAGACAAACAGTCTGAAAAGTGGCTTTCATACTACTATAGACATGGTGATGGCGACTTGATTAAATCAATTAGGGCAAAGGGATTTCATGAAAATCAAATTACGGATGTAATTCTGAGTCATTTGCATTTTGACCATGCTGGAGGTGCAGTGAAATGGAATTCTTCAAGAGATAAACTAGAACTTACCTTCCCTAATGCTAAATATTGGACACATTCTGCACATTGGCAATGGGCCAATAACCCGAACGATAGAGAGGCTGCAACCTTCTTAAAAGAAAACCTTGGTCCCATTGAAGATTTAGGTCATTTGAACTTTATAGATAAGACAAAGAATGCTTTTGGGTCTAACTATGAGTTTCTTTATGCCAACGGTCATACTGAAAAAATGATTATGCCTGTCGTCAATTTAAATGGACAAAAAGTAATTTTTATAGCAGATACTGTTCCTTCTCATGCTCATATTCACGTGCCTTGGGTTATGGGATATGATGTAAGGCCCTTAGAAACCATGAGAGAAAAGGATTTTCTTTTGAACAGGATAATAGAGGAAAACATGCTGGTTTATTTTGACCACGACCCATTTTACGAAGTATGCAGCATTCAGAATACCGAAAAAGGATTTAAACCAGATTATACGGGAAACCTAGCCGACTATCTATGATTCAAACCGCAAGTCGCTTTTTAAACCTTCCTATAAACATTGACCCATCTATGTTATAATAGGTGGCGAAGCTATGATTCAAAAAAACAATAAAAAGATAGGTTTATGCCTTTCAGGCGGTGGAGCTAGAGGTTTTGCTCATTTAGGTGTATTGGAGGCTGTAAATGAGTTAAATATTAAACTGGATATGATATCTGGCTCAAGTGCAGGTTCTTTTGCGGCCGCATTATATGCCGAAGGTCATCAGCCACATTTTATAATGGAGCAGATTTTGAAAAAGAAACTTTGGAAGTATCTTAAGTTTTCGCCCAACAGGTATGGATTTATGAAGTTAGACAATACTGCAAAGATTCTTCTGGACCTGCTGCCTCATAATTCTTTTGAAGGATTAAAGATGCCCATTTCGATATGTGCCACTAACATTAGCCAAGGAATCCCGAATTATTTTACATCCGGAGAACTTATCAACCCTTTATTGGCTTCTTCAGCCATTCCTGTCGCTTTTAGACCTATCATTATTAACGGAGACAAGTTTTTGGACGGAGGTTTGAGCAATAATTTGCCCTTAGAACCTCTCATGGAAATGGATTATAAAATTGCCGTGAATGTCACACCTTTTAAAAAAAGATTGCCCGTAAGAAATATGAAGGATGTGATTCTGAAAACAGTCTATATTTCTGTAGACAATCAAACTCGTCAGAAAAGCCTTTTGGCAGATTTAACCATTGAGCCCGAAGGAATTATGAAGTTTGATGGATTTAAGCTTAAGAATGCCGACAAAATGTTTGAAATAGGATATAAATCTGCTATCCTAGCTCTGCAACATCTTTCCATTTCGTGATATTTGAGGGATAGCAGTTATTAAATATCATTTTGTCTCCTTATTGGCATTAAATTGGATAATTTTGATTTGAAATCTGCGTTTTTATTAAAAAATCGACTTACAATTTGAGAAAATTACTTCTCCTTGTTTTGATAGGCTTATTTGTGGCCTCTTGCTCTCAGTTTAGCAAATCCCCAACAAGCAAAGCTTGGCATAATATGAATGCTAAGTTCAATGCCTCTATAGATGCCCATGATTATTTTGATTGGGCTATGCACAAGATTGATTCCACCAGAACAGAAGATTTTTCTAGAATCTTACCTATTCTAGTAAAAATAGATTCCAATGAAACGATGGTTTCTAAGCCAGAATTAGACGAAGTGATAAGACTGACATCATTGGTGGCAGAAAGGCATTCAAATTCGAAACATTTAGATGATTCCTATCTTTTATTGGGTAAGGCTAGGCTTTTCAAAGGTGATTTTATCAACGCTACCGAGGTTTTCAAATACTTAAACTCCAATAATAAATCTGACGAAGCAAAAGGAAGGGCATTGATATGGCTAATGCGTTCCTATTTGGAATCGAAAGATATGGCAAAGGCCGACGAAGTTTCCAAGCTTATTCAAGGCTTAAAACTTTCTAAAAAGGACAAAGCTGACTTTTACGAGATAAAAGCCGCTTACCATCAAAAAAACGGAGAATTGGCATTGGCTGCCGTATTTTTAGAGGAATCTATAAAGTCAATGAAGAAGTCTACCCGTAAGGCCAGGGCTCACTTTATAACGGGTCAGCTCTATGCGACACTGCAGAGGGGCTCATTGGCTAGAAAGAATTGGAAGGCGGTCGTGAAAAATAGACCTACCTATGAACTAGAGTTTAATGCAGGAATAGAGCTTTTGATGCTGGGTAGCGGTTTAGGAGATAATGCCAACGCGAATTTCTTAAAAATGCTAGAAGATCGTAAAAACGTGGATTTAAAAGATAAAATCTACTATAAAATGGCCGAAAGTAAGGCTAAGAAAGGTAACTATCAAAACGCTATAAAAGACTTTAGTAAATCTATTCAATTAGCCGCTAATAAGACTTCAAAAGCCAGTGCTTATTTACAAATAGCAGAAATATACTATTCCAATCTTCAGAACTACGAATTGGCTAGTAAATACTACGACAGCACGCTTTCAAATATGAACGAGCGTTCGCCTAATTTTACGGAAATTTCTGAGAAATCTAATTCCCTTGCCAATTTTGTAAAATACCAGACCATCATACACATGGAAGACAGTCTGCAGGCATTGGCAGCCATGAATCCACTGGCATTAGAAACAAAAGTAGAGAAAATTTTGAAGGATGAAGATGATAAAAAAGTAAAGGAAATCGAAGAAGCGGCTAAACTGGAAAAAAGCCGAGCGGTTTCTGGAAATTCTGGTTCATCCAACCCTAATAAATGGTTTTTTTATGATCAAGTCTCATTAACTCGAAGTAGAGCAGCTTTTATCAGAACATGGGGCAGTAGGCCGCTAGAAGATGATTGGAGAAGAAAAGATAAAGAAATAGGAAGCATAAGTTTTGCCATTGAAAGAGGTATTGTAGGTCAGGAAGAAGTGGTGGTGGATCCGACTATTGCCGAAAAGGAAAAGGAGAATGTCAGAAAAATGGCGGAATTAGAAAGTCAGAAACAGGCCATGTTAAATAAAATTCCGGACACGCCTGAGAAACTAAAAACCTCTAAGAAAAGGCAAGAAGAGGCCTATTATGAATTGGGTAAGATTTATCGTTTACAATTTAATGAGATAGAAAACGCTAGAAATACTTTTACCACATTGCTTCAAAGATTCCCAAATACAGTTTATGAGCAAGAGGTGCTTTATTTTTTAGCTTTGATGGCAGAAAATAAAAATAACAACGCTTTTAAAGCGGCTTTAATCGCCAAATATCCACTTTCTACCTACGCAAGGCAGCTTAAAAGAGGGACTTTTGAGATAAATGCGGATACGGAAAGCAACGCGGAGAAAGATTATGCAGTCTTATATGAGGAATTTAAAAACGGTAACGTGGCAGTGGCATTGCAAAAAGCAGAAAAGGGATTAGATAGTTATACGGGCACCAGCTTAGAAGACAAGTATGCTATGCTGAGAATCATGCTTTTAGCTAAAACCAATAATACCGCCAACTACCGCATAGCTTTGATGGATTTTGTTAGAAGTTACCCTTCTAGCAATTTGCTCCCTCAAGTGAACAAAATGCTCACTACCCTTTCAAAAAATTAAAAATATGCCAGAAGAAAAACCACCCATTTTAGGTACTTGGAAAAACTTATACATGCTTGTTATAGGCGTATTACTTTTCCTTATTGTGGTTTTTTATTTTTTGACTAAAACTTTCTCATGACTACTTTAGACTGGATTTTTCTTTCTGCCACCATGGCATTTGTTATTCTATATGGCATTTTTAAAAACAGAAAGAACAGTAATAGTAATATTGACGGATTCTTCCTTGGAAATAAATCCCTGCCTTGGTATCATGTAGGACTTTCTGTAATGGCTACTCAGGCTAGTGCCATTACTTTTTTATCAGCACCAGGACAGGCTTTCACAGATGGTATGGGTTTTATACAGTTTTACTTTGGTTTGCCACTAGCCATGGTTGTTTTAAGTATTACTTTCATCCCTATTTTTCATAGACTTAAGGTTTATACGGCTTATGAGTACCTGGAAGGAAGGTTTGACGAAAGAGTACGCGTTTTCACCGCTTTACTTTTTCTGGTTCAAAGAGGTCTTTCTACTGGTATTTCTATTTATGCTCCCTCTATTATCCTTTCCACCATTTTTGGTTGGGACATATTTTGGACTAATGCCTTTATGGGTGGAGCAGTGCTTACTTATACCTTAATAGGTGGCACCAGAGCCATTTCTCATACGCACATACAGCAAATGATAATTGTCACCGCTGCCATGGTTTTTGCAGGGATTATGGTTGTTCAACTTTTACCTCAAGATATTGGATTGATGGATGCCGTGAAGGTGGCAGGAAAGGCTGGCAAGGTAAATATTATTAATCTGGAGTTTAATCCTAAAGAAAAATACAACGTTTGGTCGGGTCTTTTGGCCGGTTTTTTCTTGCAGCTTTCTTATTTTGGTACAGATCAATCTCAAGTGGGCAGGTATTTAACAGCCAAAAATATTACCCAGAGCAGATTAGGTTTACTTTTTAATGGTCTCCTAAAAATTCCAATGCAATTCGGTATTTTGTTTATTGGTGTTTTGGTTTTTGTTTTTTATCAATTCAATACTTCTCCCCTATTTTTTAATACGGTAGAAACAGATAAGTTACTTAAAAGCATTTATGCGAATGAATACAGGGCTTTGGAAATAGAACATAAAGCCAATGCGGAAGTTAAAAAGGCTGAAATGTACAAACTTCATGAAGCCATCCAATCTGGCAATGAAGGTCAAATAAGTGCGGCTCAAGAGGCTATAGCCATTGGCGAAGCCAAATTCAAAGCCTTAAAAGCTAAGGTAAGCGGGCTCATAAAGAAAAGCAATCCAGAAGGAGACCCTGGCGATATCAATTACATTTTCATTAGGTTTATTTTAGACCATTTACCTCATGGCTTTATTGGCTTATTGATTGCCGTTATTTTCTCAGCTTCAATGGGTTCGGTGGCCTCAGCATATAATTCATTGGCTGCCTGTACGGTGGTAGATGTATTGAAGAAGAGAAAGTCTTGGACACAGTCGGAATCTAAGGAATTGATGCTCTCAAAACTTATCACGGTCTTTTGGGCTATTTTCTGTATCGTGGTGGCTTTCTTTGCCAATAAGCTTGGCAGCAGTATGATAGAACTTGTGAATATACTTGGTTCATGGTTTTATGGTATCATTCTTGGTATTTTCTTAGTCGCGTTTTATTATAAAAAAATAGGTGCACAGGCTATTTTTTACAGTGCCATCATTTCTCAGGTTCTTATTATTCTCACTTGGAAATTCGATTTAGTAGCCTACCTTTGGTTAAATCCAATTGGCTGTGCCTTAGTATTCTCTTTTGCTTGGGTGTTTCAGCAGTTTTTGAATCTTAGAAAGTGAATAAAAACATCCTAATAGTAGAAGACGACGAGCGTATCGCCAAGACTATAAGCAAAGGCTTAGAAGAAGTGGGATTTGCTACTACTATCGCTTTCGATGGTAAAATTGGCTTAAAACTAGCTTTAAGCTCCTCTTTTGACTTGATTCTTCTTGACCTGAATTTACCCGAACTAAACGGATATCAGGTTGCGGAAGGTGTAAGAGAGGCAGGGCTAGAAACCCCAATTTTAATGTTGACGGCCTTGGGCGAAACGGACGACAAGATTGAAGGTTTTGAAAAAGGAGCAGACGATTATCTGGTTAAACCTTTTGACTTTAGAGAGCTGGTAGCTAGAATTAATGCTTTGCTCAAAAGAGCTGTTAACAGCACCTCCAACGAACTTTTAGTGGCCAATTTAAGGGTAGACTTAGATGCAAAATTAGTTTATAGAGGTGAGCAATCCATTCAGTTAACGCCAAAAGAATTTGGATTGCTAGAGTTTCTTATTCAAAATAAAGGACGCGTGGTGTCCAAAGAGGAAATTGCGGCAGCTATATGGGACCAAAACCCCGGGAAAAGCTTAAATGTAATTGAGGTTTATATCAATTTCTTGAGAAAGAAAATCGACAAAGATTTTGAACCTAAATTGATTAAGACAAAGTCTGGAATGGGCTATGTTCTTAGAGAAAAGTAATTTACACCTTGCTTTCATCATAATAATCAAATAGTCTCTTGACGATTAGAACCAAAATAGCTGTTCAATTCTCTGTGATAGTGGCTGCTATCCTAGCTATATTTTCTATTACCATCTACTATTTATCGGAGAATTATAGGCAACAGGAATTCTATAATAGCCTTAGAGATAGAGCTGTAACTACCGCAAGGCTTCTAATTAAAGAGCCACAAATAGATAAACAATTATTAAAGGTTATTGATAAAAATACCCTCAGTACGCTTTATCCTGCTCAGGTTTTGGTCTTTAATGATTCCAATGAAGTGGCCTATTATAACTATGAGGCGGATACCATTTACTATAGCCCAGAATTACTCAATAAACTAAGAGAAAAAAGGTATCTGGAAACCACTTTTGGGAATAGTCAAGTGGTGGGTACCATGTACAGCGATACACTTAATAAAACCTACGCCGTACTGGCACAGGCAGAAGATACCTATGGTAAACAGAAATTACTGAACATTCGGGAAACCATGTATACGGGATACTTCTCCGCCATTATTTTAACCGTATTATTAGGTTTTCTTTTTGCGGGGCAATCCCTTAAACCTATTTCAAAAATAAACGAAGAAATATCACAAATTACGGCATCGAGTTTAAGAAAGAAACTAGGCACAGGAAATAATACAGATGAAATAGCCACGCTGGCAGTCAATTTTAATAAGATGCTTTCTAGGTTAGATTCTTCTTTTGAACTTCAAAAAAGCTTTGTTTCCAATGCTTCTCACGAGCTGCGTACACCTTTGGCGGCGGTTAAATCTGAGATTCAAGTGGCTTTACAAAAGGAAAGAACGCCAGAGCAATATAAAAGTATATTGAACAGCCTGCTTAATGATAACCAAAGACTTATTAAACTTACCAATAGTATGCTTCAGCTGGCTAAGTCTGAAGAACTAGAGCATGGCGTGAATTTGAGACCTGTCAGAATTGATGAAATTCTGTTTGCTGTACAAGACGAGGTACTCTACTTAAATCCTGATTATGAAATAAACATCGATTTTGAAGATATCCCAGACGATATCCACTGGGTTACCATAAATGGCAAAGAAGCCTTGTTAAAAACACTTTTTACCAACCTCATAGATAACGCCTGTAAGTATTCCCAAAACCACAAAGCCGATGTTAAAATCAAAGCCAATAAAGATAACTGTTTGATATCTGTAAGTGATAGTGGCATAGGCATAAAAGAAGAAGAACAAGAACATGTATTTCAGCCCTTCTATAGAAGTAAAAGAGCCGCTTCTTATAAGGGTTCGGGTATTGGTCTATCTATTTGTAAACGTATTGTTGATTTACACCAAGGACGGCTGTCTTTAAAGAGTGAAGTAGACAAAGGGAGTTTGTTTGTGGTCGTTTTACCACATTCATAACGCTAAGAACCCGGAGGTTTGACGAAGTTGATGTTGCGAGACAAACCTTCCATTTTTGTTCGCTTTAAGGCGGATTTGCGAAAAACTTCCCTAAAGACCTCTGCGGTTATTTCCTCCCAATCATTATTCGAGAAGCCTTCCAGAGCGGGTTTTAGATTAAATTCAGTCGTTTGATGAGGTTTTGAAAATTTATTCCAGGGACAAACGTCCTGACAGATATCACAGCCAAAAATCCAGTTATCCATTTTGCCCTTTACCTCTTCAGGAATGGCAGCTTTAAGTTCAATGGTGTAATAGGAAATACACTTGCTTCCATCCACCACATAAGGCTCCACTATGGCGTCTGTAGGGCAAGCATCTAGGCAAGCTGTGCAGGTGCCGCAATGGTCTTTCACAGGTCCATCCGATGCTAATTCTAGGTCGCAGATTATCTCGCCAAGAAAAAAGAAAGAACCCGTTTGTCTGTTCAAAAGATTGCTATGTTTGCCTATCCAACCGAGGCCACTTTTGGCCGCCCAAGCTTTATCCATTACGGGTGCCGAATCCACAAATATTCTTCCCTCTACCGCTCCTATTTCTTCATGGATATAGTTAAAGAGCGTTTTCATTTTGTCTTTTAAAACTAAATGATAGTCTTGCCCATAAGCGTATTTAGAAATTTTGTAGTCTGCTTCACCTTCTGGAAGTCTTTTAGAAGGATAATAATTAAGCATGAGAGAAATGACAGATTTAGCCCCAGGAACCAGTTTTGTAGGATCAAGGCGTTTATCGAAATGATTGGCCATCCAAGCCATTTCTCCATGATAGTTTTTACTGAGCCATTGGTCTAAACGAGGGGCTTCTTCCTCTAAAAAACCAGCTTTAGATATACCACAAAAGTCAAACCCTAGCTCAGCGGCTTTTAACTTAATTTGTGCAGCGTATTTACTTGTACTGATCTCCATTGACACAAAGTACCTTGTTTTCTTAAAAAGAAGTGGCATTGTCAGTCATCTTTTAGTTTAATTTCCTCTAAATGTGACATAATGACAGCCTTTGTGCACATGGTTTAATTATTGATTCAAATACATGCGTTGAATAAAATGATAGAACATGTCAAAAAATAATATAAAAGAAGAGAACGCTGAAGAATTGGCAGAAGACAACCTGACAAATCAAGAAGTTGAAGAAACTGTGGAACTGACAGAAGAAGAGCGTTTGACTCAAGAGCTGGCAGAACAAAAAGATAAGTTTGTTAGACTTTATTCTGAATTCGAAAACTTTAGAAGAAGAAGTGCTAAAGAAAAGATAGACACGATTTTAAATGCTTCGTCAGCATTAATTAAAGAATTACTTCCTGTTTTGGATGATTTCGAAAGAGCTCAAGGTGCCTTTGATACAACCACAGATGTAGAAGTCTTAAAAGAAGGTGTAGAACTGGTGGTTTCTAAACTGAGGAAGACGCTAGAGTCTAAAGGTCTTAAGCCAATGGATTCTAATGAGGAAGAGTTTGATGTAGAATTGCATGAGTGTATTACTCAATTTGATGGAGGAGCGGACAAAAAAGGTAAGGTTATAGATACCGTAGAAAAAGGTTATTACCTGAACGATAAGGTATTAAGATATGCAAAGGTAGTGGTAGGAAGCTAAACTGCTAAAAAATAATAGGGCATTAGCTCAAAATCATTTTCAGAAAGCTCAAGGTCATTAGGACTCAAAGCAGAAATAAAAAACATGGCAAATAAGAGAGATTTTTACGAGGTTTTAGGTGTATCAAAAGATGCAACACCAGAGGAACTGAAAAAAGCCTATAGAAAATTGGCAATTAAGTTTCACCCAGATAAAAACCCTGACGATAAAGCAGCCGAAGATAAGTTTAAAGAAATAGCAGAAGCTTACTCTGTGCTTTCCGATGTACAGAAAAAAGCAAGATATGACCAGTTTGGTCATGCTGGTATGGGTGGTCAAGGATATGGCGGTGGTCAGGGAGGATTTACCGTGGATGACATCTTTAGTCAGTTTGGTGATATTTTTGGTGATGGTAGCCCTTTTGGTAGCTTCTTTGGAGGTAGCAGAGGTGGCGGCGGTCAGCGAATTAGAAAAGGTTCAGATTTAAGAATCAAGCTAACGCTAACCCTAACGGATATTGCCAAAGGCGTAGAAAAGAAAATAAAAGTTAAGAGATATACTTCTTGTAACACTTGTACTGGAAACGGCTCTAAAAATGGGACTTCATTAACCACTTGTGGTACCTGTAATGGTCAAGGTCAGGTAAAAAGAGTACAGCAGACCATGCTTGGGCAGATGGTTTCTACCAGTACCTGCCCTACTTGTAGTGGAGAAGGTAAAATGGTCTCTGAAAGATGTGAGACCTGTTTTGGAGAAGGAAGACAGCTAACAGAAGACCAAATCAATATTAAAATACCTGCTGGTGTTTCCGAAGGTATGCAATTATCTATGAGTGGTAAAGGAAACGTACCTGTGAGAGGTGGTGTGGCCGGAGACTTATTAATTGCGATTGAAGAAGAAGAGCATCCAGATCTTAAAAGAGATGGTCAAAACATCCTTTTTGATTTACCTGTAAACTTTGTGGATGCCGTTTTGGGTAAGGATTTAGAAATTCCAACGGTAGATGGTAAGGTGAAAATCAAATTAAAGCCAGGAACTCAAGCAGGTGAAGTTTTAAGACTTAGAGGTAAAGGTCTTCCAAACGTAAACGGATATGGCACTGGTGATCAACTGGTTCATGTTAATATATATACCCCGAGCACAGTTTCTTCTGAAGAAGAGAAAATGCTTTTTCAGCTTAGAGATTCTCCAAATTTTGCTCCGAGAAAAGGTGGAAATAGCAAGACCATTTTTGATAAAATGAAAGACTTTTTCCAAGGCTAATTTGGAAATAGCATGATAAAAAGAGCCTCATTATTAATTTAATGAGGCTCTTTTGTTTTAACCCGCTTTATGCATTAGGCAATCTCCCGATTTTATCGGGACCATTGCTAAATTGCTTCCTATCGGCAAGCTCAGGATAAACTGCTATGTTAATCTCGTATAAATGTCTGATTTAATGCATTTTAAAACTCATTACGATTCTCCAATGCATAAACCGGGTTTAAAACTTATAACTAATTCTCAGGTTAATACTTCTTCCTAATTCGTCTGCAAAATACCTTTGTCTGTTCAAATAATCTCTGTAAATGGTGTTTAAGAGGTTTTCAGCTTTTAAACCTAATCCTAGGACATTGCTCTTTAATTGATAGGAAGTATTGAAAGACAGATTCCATAATTGATAAGTATCAGGAGGTGCTAAAAAATCTTGTTCTTCCAATAGATTATTCTGCTTGAAAACCACCTGATGCTCTAGGGAAATTGACATGGTTTTCCAATTCGGGGTATCGGTAAAGGAATAATTCAAGGTATTGCTCCAATTGTTAGATGGCATATATACCAATGGTTTATCATTGGCCACATCCATTCCTTTTAATATTGCTGCTTTACTAATCAGTCTTAAGTGTGTGGTAGGTTCAAAAGAAAGTAAAAAGTCAGCTCCAACGAGCCTTGCATCTGTTTGCTCGTAATTGAATATTGGAAAAGCTCCTCTAATGGTTAGTGTATTCTCTGTCTGAGCTTGTAAATAAATGAAATCCGAAATGTTTTGATAATAGGTTAAGACCTGAAAAAACAGCTTTTTTTGAAGAGCAATGTCTAATGCTGCGGTAAATTTCAAGGATTTTTCAGCATTTAAATCCACATTCCCTACTTCAATACTGCTCACACCTTGGTGTAAACCAAAGCTATAAAGCTCGTTGACTGCCGGTGCTCTGAGGGTGTATCCCGCATTGAGATTAATTTTAAACTCTCTGGATAAATTATACCTCAAACCAGAGGACAGGCTGTAATTTTCAAAAGTACGATTATACCTTACTATTTTTCTTGGCAAATCTCGGCTAATCGTAGCGGCGTTTAATTGATGATGGTCAAACCTTCCCCCAAATTCATAAAATATCTTGTCAATCCCTTTTTGGTAAAGGGCAAATCCAGCACCCGTTAAAGAAATATAATCTGGAATAAGCGGTAAAATACCCGTTTCAGGATTATTGGTATTGTCTTTAAAATCAAACTGTAATCCGCTTTTAAAAAAAGCACTATTCTTCAGACTTGTACTGTAATTACCCTCCAAAAAATGACTGTGCTGAAACAGACTCAAAGCCGCCTGATCTGACCTTCCTGCCCTTCTTACGTCAAACTCTTTTCTGTCGTCAATTTGACCGGCATACTGGAATGTTATAATTGAGGATTGAGCGAAAGTCTTTGAAGTTTTAAGTTTTAACAAATGGTGATTTACCGTCTGAGAGGGAGCATTTATCTGATAAGAAAAGTTTTCTGAAGTGAAAAATGGCTCTTCTCTGTCAAAAGCTGTTTCAAGATCTGTCAAATTTCCAATATGAGCACCTCTTAAAATACCTATTTCTGTGTTGAAAGTGCTAAAGTATAAACTGCTCTTCCATTCCTTTATTTGCTTTTCCAATTGCAATGAACCGTTAGCCTCTCTCCTTCCTGAATTGGTTAGATAGTAGCGGGGGCTATGTTGATCTCCCACTCCTTTTAAGCTTGCATTTACCCGCCAACTTAGTTTTTCATTATACTTGGTCAGTTCGGTATTGAGTGTATGTCCTAGGCCGTTGCTCTGAAAAACATAATTTATTTTGCCATGTAGATGAGGCTCGTGCTTAATTTCATCAGGTTCTATTAAAACCACGCCGCCCAAAGAGCTTCCTGAAAACTCTAAAGCACTTACACCTTTTATAACCGAAATGTGATCAGCCGAGAAAGGGTCAATTTCTGGGGCATGGTCGTTACCCCACTGCTGCCCTGCCTGAGCTATTCCATTATTTAAGAGTGTAATTCTGTTACCGTAAAGGCCGTCAATAATAGGTTTAGAGATACCAGAACCTGTTTTTAAAGAACTCACACCACTGATGGTTTGAAGCAATTCTCCAAGGTTTTTATTGCTCTCTTTGGCTATTAAATCTTTATCGATCGTATTGCTATTTTGAGTACTTAAATCACTTCTGCTACCATGAACCAGCACTTCATTCATAAGTTCTTCATGATGGTGCAAATAGAGGGTTAAAACGGTGTCTTTGCTAAAAACGATGTATTGTTTTAAGGGGTCGCAACTGACATGGCTAATTCTTATGTGTGTTCCACCTGCACATATGCCTTGCAATTCAAAATTACCATCGGCATCTGCAGAAACGCCCTTAGCTGCATTTTCTAAATAAATGGAAGCAAATGGCAAAGTTTCACCGGTGACTTCATCAAAAACTTTTCCCTTTACTTTTATCTGGCAGTTTTGACCAGATAAAAGTAAGGGAAAGGCACTTAGTGCCATAAATAAGAATAGGCTATTTAATCTCAACATTAAAAGATACTTCTATGTCTGTTTCTCCTCCTGCGTTTACTATTAAGCCTTCTGCTACACCCATAGCAGACTTATTAGGCTCATGTCTTAAAGTTATCATTAATTGGCCGCTAGAAGCCGCACCAGTGGTTAATTTAGAAACCAAACCAATGGCATTTCCGCTGGCGTCTTTGTCAGCATAACTAACGAGAACATTTAAACCTCCTAAACCTGAAAAGAAAAACTGATGTTCCTCTCCTTCTTCAGAAATTTCTGTAGTGATATTTTGCGAAGGGTTTACAGATTCATTCATAATACTTAGCTGACCTGTGTAAGTTGTATTTGCTAAAAGAATTCCTTTAGAAATTACGGGAGCTGTACCACCATCGCCATCAATGTCTTTAAAATTTAAAGTAACCATTTGTCCCCCACTTTCTGGCGTCAAGGTATATGTTAAAGTCGTAATCAATTCTTCTTCATTTGGAATGATAGGGTCACTTTTTTCGCAGGATAAAATTGGGAGTGCTAAAGCAAATAATAATGAAATGCTCTTAAAATTCATTTTTGGGATAGTTTTATGTGCAACAATGTTGCAAGTATACATATTAAATTGATTGCAACATTGTTGCAAGTATTAAAAAAACTAAAAAAATACCCGTCAATTTTGACGGGTATTCTTATCTATCTCATTTACAGCCTACTGAATAGATGTAATGTGTTTATCGTACACTGCCTTATATTTCGCTGCCAGAACCTGATCGTTTTGTTCGGTTATATTCGCTATCATATTTAAGTCTCTCAGATTGCTTTGAATAAAGTTTTGAACGTTATCCATTCCCCATTCTTTTACTTCACCGGTCCGCTGCTTTTTAATAAAATAAGTTAATTCCTCGTCAGCTCTTTTAACTATCACATCAGAGATTTCCTGTGCTTTTTCAGATTCGCCTATGGCATAATAGAAAGTCGCAAAATTGGCAGCGAGTTGGTCGTAAGGAATAGACTCGTTTGGCATAACCTCCATGGCCCTGTCTAAAACTTTCTTCGCTCTTTTATTATCTCCTTCTCTTACCAGCTGGTCTGCCAACCTTAAGAAAGCGAACCTGGCTGTGATAATCGGTACTTTTAGGTAAGTTTCAGAGTCATAGTAGATGTCAGGATTGTTTAAGTTTCTCCACTCAAACTTATTCATAACATTGTCATACATCACCTCTGTGTTTACTACACCATCTCTTGCACCCTGAACTTTCACAGGCATTAATCGGTATGCGTAACCTTCTAGTGCTAAGAATTCTTTAAGATTAAGATAAGAAGTTGGAGATAAAGTACCTCCAAAGTAAATAGGCCTTTCCCAGTTATTCTGAGCAATGATGTCTAAGACCATCAAATCGTTTTTCAACAGGTCTCTTTCACCAATATTCCATCTCATTTCACCAGATAAACCACCCACATATTCGCTAGGAACAAAGCCTTTAGCCTTTACAGCTTCTGGATCATAATCCAAAAATAGATTGCTAGAAGGAAGCGTATTTATCAATTCACCGGTAGAAACAGCCATTTGGATAGCTCTTTCATTATTTCTAACCAGGTTAAGGTATTGTTTCAAGTTAATACCTGCTTTAACCTGCTCATTAGGATTTTCTACATAAGGAATTTGATCGTTAATACCTTTAAGTGTTTGATCTTTAGAGAAAGATATTGGCAATGGCATAGACTCGTAAGTCTGACGTTTCATTTGGTCAATGTACCAGTCTGTACCTAATAGACTCAAGTTACAAACCCTAACGTCTGTTCTTATACCTTCTACTTCCTGTGCATACCAAAGTGGGAAAGTATCGTTATCACCACCGGTAAATAATATAGCATTAGGAGCTACAGAATTTAAAAGGTTCTTAGCAAAATCTATCTGGTGATATCTATCAGAACGGTCATGACCCTTCCAGGTTTGAGTAACCATTTGAACAGGTACCACTAAACCAATGGCTACGGCTGCAACAGACTTGGCGTTATTATTTTTTATGACTTTCAATACAAAGTCGGCTATCGCCATAACTCCTAATCCCGCCCATATGGCGAAAATATAGAAAGAACCTACATAAATATAATCCCTTTCTCTCGGTTCTACTGGCGGAGAATTCAAGTAGACCACAAGGCCTAAACCCGTTAAGACAAATAACAAAAATGTGACTAAGAAATCTTTGTCCCTTTTGAGGTATTGATAAAGCAAACCTAAGATTCCCAAAATTAATGGTAGAGCAAAGAAGTTTGTTCTGCCGCCATTGCTTCTAAGTGAACTTGGCAAATCGGCATTTGCCTCAAATATATCTGTGGCACTGGATCCTTCAATGTCTGATGCCCTACCCCAGAAATTCCACAAGAAATAACGCCAATACATATGACCAAACTGATGACTGAACATGAAGCTCAGGTTCTCGCCCATTTTAGGTTCTTGAGTCTCGTTTAATCCAAGTTTACTTTTATACAAGCTGACATGACGTGGGTCTTGACTCCAGATTCTTGGCAGAAGCATATTCCCACCCCAAACGTACTCTGGAGAGTAGTCATATATTTCATATTTATCTTCACCCATTTTATAATTAGGTGTTCCTTTATTTATGGCAGTAAGTCTTGAAGTATATATAGGGCCATATGTCAAAGGTCTGCTACCATACTGCTCTCTTTTAAGATAATAAGTAAAGCTTAATACATCAGAAGGGTCGTTCTCATTTATAGGAGGGTTATAATTTGATCTAATCAAGGCCAAA